>DASUPI010000221.1:0-5104 GCA_036281135.1 Rhodoplanes sp.
GACCTCCGGAATTCGCCAGTAAGCGATACCACGCCATCGCCCCCGCCTGCGTCGCTGCGCTCCGCTCCCTCCCCGTTTGCGGGGGAGGTCAGGGAGGGGACAATGTCCAACGGATGCTCAGCCCTGCGAGCCGTTCCGTCATCTCCTTCTCGCGCTGGATCACCTCGGCCGCGAGCCGCAGATAGGCTTCGCTGCCGGCGCATTTGAGATCGTAGACCAGCACCGGCTTGCCGTAGGAGGGCGCTTCGGAAACGCGCACATTGCGCGGAATGACCGTGTTGTAGACGCGGCTGCCCATGAACTGGCGCACGTCGGCGACCACCTGGTCGGACAGGTTGTTCCGCGCATCGTACATGGTGAGAACGATGCCGTGGATCGCGAGCGCGGGGTTGAGCGTCGATTTCACCTGGTTCACGGTTTTGAGGAGCTGCGACAGGCCCTCGAGCGCGAAGAACTCGCATTGCAGCGGCACGACGATGGCGTGCGCGGCCGCCATCGCGTTCACGGTGAGCAGGTTGAGCGAGGGCGGGCAATCGACGAGCACATAGGCGAACCCCTCTCCCTGATCGGCCGCGAGCGCGGCGAGCGCATTGCGCAGCCGAAACGCGCGGTCGCGCATCTGGCCGATCTCGAGCTCGGCGCCGACGAGATCGATCGTCGAGGGCGCAATCGACAGCCGGGGAACGGCGGTCGCAAGGATGGCCTCGCGCAGGCTCGCCTGTCCGATCAGCACGTCATAGGTAGTGAAGCGGCGGCTCTTGCGATCGATGCCGAGACCGGTCGAAGCATTGCCCTGCGGATCGAGATCGATCACCAGAACGCGCTCGCCGGTCGCGGCAAGCGCGGTGCCGAGATTGATCGCCGTGGTCGTCTTGCCGACGCCGCCCTTCTGGTTGGCGATGGCCAGAATTCGCACGCGGCGTTGCTGCTCGGGATGTGCGTGCTCAGCGGGAAACGGGACGATCTCGCCGCCGGGTTCTTCGGCGGCCGAAGTTTCCGCTGGGGCGGGCGATTCGGTCGGGGCTGGCGATTCGGCGAGGACGACGGCCGGTTCATCGAGCTCCGGCCATGCCTCGACGGCCTGCGACTCGTCAATGGCCGGACGTTCGTCCAAGGCTTGCGGGACGGGCGGATCGTCTGAGTCGGGCGGGTCGGACATTGAGATTACCTTGAGGCAGGCGCGAGCGAGGCTTGCGAGTGAACGACGCGACGTGAGGCCGGCCAGCCGGCTCCCTTGGACCCGTGCAGCGGAGCAATCGCAATCATGGGCGCGGCTCCAGCGTCCGCACGACAAGGATGCGGCCTGCCCGATCTGTCTTGCTCGGGACCATATCGAAGTCAATCTTCCAATATTTAGTAGCTTCGGTCAATTCAGCCTCAACATCTTGTCCCTTGAGCAGCAGGCCGACCGCTCCTTTTTTCAGCAACGGCGCAACAAGCCCGGCCAGTTCGGGAAGCGGCGCGAGCGCACGCGCGGTGACGACATCAGGCGTCACCGATTCGCACTTAGTAAAATCCTTGATTCGCTCGCAATGGACAATGGCGGGAATACTCAGCACACGTGTGACTTCACGTAAAAAAGCAGCCTTGCGGGCATTGCTCTCGACGAGGTGGATAACCGCGCCCGGTTTTTCAGCCAAAGCACAAGCGAGCACGAGCCCCGGGAAGCCGCCGCCCGAGCCGAGATCGACCCAGACCCGCGCATCGGGGACGAGCGCCAGAAGCTGCAGTGAGTCGGCGATGTGCCGGGTCCACAGATGCGGAATGGTCGACGGGGCGATCAGGTTGGTCTTCGCCTGCCAGCGGAGCAGCAACTCGACGAACCGCTCCAGTCGATGCTCTGTTTCACGTGAAACCGGTGCGAGCCGCAGCGCAGCGTCGCGGTCGTGTCCGCTTGGGCCCGGCTTTGCGGTCGTAACAGGACCAGCCATTCTGCTTCGTCAATCTGGTGGCTGACGGGTCCGTGTGGATCAGCGGAACGGCCGCGAGCTCACCTTCTCCCGCCGAGATCAGAACGTCGGCGATCCGCGCCTTCAGCATATCGCAGGCCGACCGCTCTTCTCATCATTCGGCGGCGGCCTTACGCCTGCGACGAGGCCTCCGCAAATGCGCCGCCAGCAAAGTGAGAGCCACCGGCGTGACGCCATCGATACGGCCCGCCTGGCCAAGGGTCCGCGGGCGGACGGCGGCGAGTTTTTGCCGCACCTCGTGCGACAGCCCCGAGACCGCCGCGTAATCGAGGTCGTCGGGAAGCGCGAGCGCTTCGTCGCGCCGGTAGGCCGCGATGTCCGCCGCCTGCCGGTCGAGATAGACGGAGTACTTGGCGTCGATCTCCAACTGCTCGGCGATGGCAGGCGACAGCGCCGCCAGTTGCGGCCAGATGCGGACCACCTCGGCCATTCCGAAATCCGGGTAGGAGAGAAGATCGAAGGCGGTGCGGCGCTGCCCATCCTTCTTCAGGGCAAAGCCGAACCGCTCGGCTTCCGAGGGCGTGACCGACACGGAGCACGCATACTCGCGCGCCGCCGACAGGGCCTGCCCTTTCGCCTGGAACCGCTTTGCGCGCTCGGGTCCCACGCACCCCAGTTCCGATCCCTTTTCGGTGAGACGCTGGTCGGCATTGTCGGCGCGCAATGTGAGCCGATATTCCGCGCGCGACGTGAACATACGGTAGGGTTCGGTCACGCCGCGCGTCACCAGGTCGTCGATCATCACCCCGAGATAGGCGGCGGAGCGGTCGACGACGAATTCGGGTCCGCCGCCCGCGCGCAGAGCTGCGTTCAACCCTGCGACCAGGCCCTGCCCGGCCGCCTCCTCGTAACCGGTCGTGCCGTTGATCTGACCGGCGAGGAACAATCCCTTCAGCCGCTCCGCCTCGAGCGTCGGCAAGAGCTCGCGCGGGTCGACATGATCGTATTCGATCGCATATCCCGGCCGGGTGACCCGTGCGCGGGCAAGGCCGGCAATTGTCGCGACGAGCGCGAGCTGAACCTCCTCCGGCAGCGACGTCGAAATGCCGTTGGGATACACGGTCGTGTCGTCAAGTCCTTCAGGCTCCAAAAAAATCTGGTGCCCGTCGCGTTCACCGAAGCGTACGATCTTGTCTTCGATCGAGGGACAGTAGCGCGGCCCGCGGCTCGCGATCTGCCCCGAATACATCGGCGAGCGATGGACGTTCGCGCGGATGACTTCGTGCGTCGCGGCGGTGGTCCGGGTGATCGCGCATTCGATCTGCGGGTTCTCGATGCGGTCGGTCAGCACGGAGAATGGCTCAGGGGGATCGTCGCCGGGCTGGCTCTCGAGGCTATGCCAGTCGATGGTCCGGCCATCGAGCCGGGGCGGCGTGCCGGTCTTGAGCCGGCCGAGCGCGAAGCCCAGGCCTTCCAGCGTGCGCGACAGGCCGAGCGCCGGCGCCTCCCCGACGCGCCCGGCCGGGATCGTCCGTTCGCCGATATGGATCAGCCCCCGCAGGAAGGTGCCGGTCGTGAGCACGACCGCGCCCGCGGCCAATGTGCGCCCGTCGGCGAGGACAACGCCGCTCACCCTCCCCTCCTGGTGCGTCAGGTCGTCGGCCTCGCCTTCAATGACGACGAGATTGGCGGTCTCGCGGATCGCCTGCTGCATCGCCGCGGCATAGAGCCTGCGGTCGGCCTGCGCGCGCGGCCCGCGCACCGCCGGCCCCTTGCGGCGGTTCAGCAGCCGGAACTGAATTCCGCCGCGGTCGGCGACGCGCCCCATCAGCCCGTCGAAGGCATCGATCTCGCGCACCAGATGGCCCTTGCCGAGCCCGCCGATCGCCGGATTGCACGACATCGCGCCGATCGTGGCGAAGCGGTGAGTCACGAGCGCCGTCGAAGCGCCCATGCGCGCGGCCGCCGCGGCGGCCTCACACCCGGCATGGCCGCCGCCAATGACAATGACGTCGAAACGAAAGTCCATCGCGAGAATCCGATCGGCCTATCCGGTGTTTCACGTGAAACAACGCAGGAGCGCGAGGCAATGGCCTCTATCATTTGCCGATGCAGAAATCACGAAAGATGACGTCGAGAATATCCTCCACGTCGACCCGGCCGACCAGCCGCCCGAGCGCGCGGGCCGCCAGCCGCATTTCCTCCGCCACGATCTCCTCGCGATTGATGGGCGGTTCGGCAAGGGCGCGGTCGAGCGCGGCCAATGTTTCCTGCAGCGCCAGGCGGTGGCGCTCCCGGGTGATCAGGACCGGTTCCGCGCTCCCGAGGAATTCCGCAGCGAAGCGCTCCAGCGCGGCCAGCAATTCCGCCAAGCCCGCGCCGGTATGCGCCGACATGGCGAAGGAGTGGCGTGCATCGGATGCCGATATTTCGGATGTCGGTATGGTTTCTGATTGGTTAACGCGCTCCCCGACCAGATCGATCTTGTTCCGGACCGTCCAGATCGGCGCTTTGCTGACGTCAGCCGGCGCGGAGCTCGCGGCTCCCTCCCCCGCCACCGACGCGTCGATTATCCACAAAACCAAATCGGCGCCCGCCGCACGCGCCCGCGCCCGCCGCACCCCCTCCTGCTCGACCGGATCGTCGCTTTCGCGAATGCCCGCCGTGTCGAGCAGCGTGACGGCCGCTCCGCCGAGGTCGAGATGCACCTCGATGATGTCGCGCGTCGTGCCGGCATAGGGCGAGACGATCGCCGCCTCGCGCCGGGCGATCCGGTTGATAAGGCTGGACTTGCCGGCATTGGGCGGACCTGCGATCGCAACCACCAGGCCTTCGCGCAGGCGTTCGCCGCGGCGCTCGTCCCCTAGCGCGGCCGCGATCTCGTCCCGCAGGGTTCGCGCCGCCGCCAGCGCCGGTGAAATCAAGTCGTCGGGGACATCGCCTTCGTCGGCAAAGTCGATCCGCGCTTCGACAAGCGCCAGCGCCCCGATGAGACCGGTCCGCCAGGCCTCCGCGCGGTCGCCGAGCCACCCCCGGAGCTGGCGGAAGGCCTGCCGCCGCTGCGCCTCGGTGTCCGCCGCGATCAGATCGGCAAGGCCCTCGACCCGGGTGAGGTCGAGCTTGCCATTGGCGAACGCACGCCGGGTGAACTCGCCCGGCGCCGCGGGCCGGCAATGCGCGATGCGGCCGAGCAC
>DASUPI010000222.1:0-7737 GCA_036281135.1 Rhodoplanes sp.
TTCAAGACGGCCTTCTCAATGGCGCGATCTACGCCTTGTTGGGAATAGCCCTCGTTCTCGTGTTTGCCGTTACGCGCATCATTTTCATACCGCAAGGAGAGTTCGTCGCCTATGGCGGGCTGACCTTCGCGCTCCTCTCGATCGGCAAGATGCCGGCGACGGCCTGGCTGTTGGCGGTGTTCGGCGTCGCCGCATTCTTGGCCGAACTGTGGAGAAGCCGGCATGTCGCAACCGGGCGGAAGATCGCGCGGCAATTCGCCGGCGCAATCCTGCTGCCGGCGGCGGTGCTGTCGCTGACCTGGCTGCTGGCGCATACGGGCCAGTCCGTCTGGGTCAATCTTGCCCTCACGCTCGCGATCGTCGCCCCGATGGGGCCCTATGTCTACCGCATCGCGTTCCAGCCGCTGGCCGACGCCTCGGTGCTGACCCTGTTCATCGCGGCCGTCGGCGTGCACCTGTCGATGGTCGGTCTCGGCCTCGTGTTCTTCGGCGCCGAGGGATTGCGCGCGCCGGCGCTGACCCGCGCTTCCTTCGATATCGGGCCGCTGCCGATCACCGGGCAGACGATCGCCGTCTTCGTCGTCGCCCTTGTTCTGATTGCGGCGCTCTACCTCTTCTTCGACCGCCTGCTTTACGGCAAGGCGTTGCGCGCGACCGCAATTAACCGGCTCGGGGCGCGGCTGGTCGGCATCCCGGCCGCGAGCGCGGGACAAGTGGCCTTCGCCCTGTCCTCGGCGCTCGGCGCGGTCTCTGGCGTCCTCATCGTGCCGGTCACCACGATCTATTACGATACCGGCTTCCTGATCGGGCTGAAGGGTTTCGTGGCCGCCATTGTCGGCACGCTCGCGAGCTACCCGATCACCGCGGTCGCGGCGCTCGGGGTCGGGCTCGTGGAGGCCTTCGCCTCTTTCTACGCGTCCAGCTTCAAGGAAGTGATCGTATTCCTGCTGATCGTCCCGGTGCTGATGTGGCGCTCGCTGCAGACGGTTCATGTCGAGGAGGACGAGTGAGCGATGCGCCAACCGGTCATCCTCGCCCTCTTCGCCGCCACGCTGGCCCTGCTCGCGATCATTCCGGGCGTGCCGCCGTTCTGGATCACGCTCCTCAACAATATCGGGCTTGCCTCGCTCGTCGCGATCGGCCTCGTCCTCCTCACCGGGGTCGGCGGCATGACCTCCTTCGGGCAGGCCGCGTTCTGCGGCTTCGGCGCCTATACCACCGCCGTCCTGACCACGACCTACGGCCTTTCGCCGTGGCTGAGCCTGCCCTTTGCGTTGCTGGTCACGGCCGCGGCCGCGGTGCTGCTCGGCCTGATCACGGTCCGGCTCTCGGGTCATCACCTGCCGCTCGGCACGCTCGCCTGGGGCATCAGCCTGTATTTCCTGTTCGGAAAGATCGACCTGCTCGGCCGCCATGACGGCATCAGCGGAATCCCGCCGCTCACGATCGGCCCGTGGAGCCTGATCGATCCCAAGGCGACCTATTGGGTGATCTGGACGGCCGTGCTGCTCGCCGGCATTGGCGCCTCCAACCTTCTCTCCTCGCGGATCGGACGCGCGATTCGCGCGCTCAGGCGCGGCGGCGTCGCGGCCGAGTCGTTCGGCGTCGACCGGATGAAGGTGAAACTCGTGGTGTTCGTCTACGCCGCCCTGCTCGCCGGCCTGTCCGGTTGGCTCTATGCGCATCTCCAGCGGAGCGTGAATCCCACCCCGTTCGGCCTCAATGCCGGCATCGAATATCTCTTGATGGCGACCATCGGCGGGGCCGGGCACGTGTGGGGCGCCCTGCTCGGCGCGGGCGTCGTGACGATCCTGAAGGACGCGCTACAGCGCATTCTGCCGGCGACGCTCGGCAGCGACGTGCAGGCCGAAACCATCGTGTTCGGCATCGTGCTGGTCGCAACGCTGCATGTCGCGCGCGACGGGCTGTGGCCGCGGCTTGCCGCGCTCTTTCCGGCGTCTTCCCCGATTGCCCCGCCGGCCGATGCGAAGCCGCTGGTTCGCCGCAGCGGGGCGGCCGACATTTCTCCGCTCCTCGAAATCGAGGGCGTGAGCAAGCGCTTCGGCGGCATCGTCGCCGTCAACGACGTGAGCGCCGCAATCGCGCCCTGCGCAATCGTCGGCGTGATCGGGCCGAACGGCGCCGGCAAGAGCACGCTGTTCAATCTCATCACCGGCATCCTGACGCTGACCTCCGGCCGCATTCGCTTCGCGGGCGAAGCGATCGACCGACGGCGACCGGGCGACATCGCCCGCCGCGGCATCGCCCGCACCTTCCAGCACGTCAAGCTGATGCCGGAGATGAGCGTGATCGAGAATGTCGCGCTCGGCGCGCATCTGCGCGGCCGCTCGGGAGTCGTCGCCAGCATCCTTCATCTCGAGCGCGCGGAGGAAGGCCGGCTTCTCGCCGAGGCGGCGCGACAAATCGCGCGCGTAGGGCTCGCCGACCAGCTCGCCCGGCCGGTCGGAAGCCTGCCGCTCGGACAGCAGCGCATCGTCGAAATCGCCCGCGCGCTATGTCTTGATCCGCGCCTGCTTCTGCTCGACGAGCCGGCCGCCGGCCTGCG
Source organism: Rhodoplanes sp. (assembly GCA_036281135.1). Taxonomy (GTDB): domain Bacteria; phylum Pseudomonadota; class Alphaproteobacteria; order Rhizobiales; family Xanthobacteraceae; genus Rhodoplanes. The sequence continues at coordinate 2,567 of DASUPI010000222.1, forward strand.
GGAATTCGAGAAGCGCATGCTCGCCGAACTGCTCAACCAGTTGCGCGCCGAGGGCATGACCATGCTGCTGGTCGAGCACGACATGAGCTTCGTCATGGGGCTGGTCGATCGCCTCGTCGTGCTCGATTTCGGCAGCAAGATCGCCGAGGGCGCGCCCGCCGCGATCAAGGCCGATCCGGCCGTGCTCGCCGCCTATCTGGGTGCCGAGCCGTGAGCGCACCGCTGCTCGCCCTTGCGGACTTCAGCGTCGCCTACGGGTCGGTGGAGGCCGTCCGCGAGGCGACGCTCTCCATCGCCGACAACGAGATCGTCACCGTGATCGGCGCGAACGGCGCCGGCAAGAGCACCCTCCTCAACGCCGTGATGGGCGTATTGCCCGCGCGCGGCACGATGTGCTTCGCCGGCGCCGACATCGGCCGCCTCGAGGTCGAGCAGCGCGTCGATCGCGGCCTCTGTCTGGTCCCGGAAAAGCGCGAGCTGTTCGGCTCGATGAGCGTCGAGGACAATCTCGTGCTTGGCGGCTTTCGCGTCTCGGCGGACAAGCGACGGGACACGCTGGAACAGGTGTTCGCGCGCTTTCCGCGACTGCTGGAGCGCCGCCGCCAGCTCGCCGCCACGCTGTCAGGGGGCGAGCAGCAGATGCTCGCGATCGGCCGCGCGCTGATGGCGAGCCCGCGCCTCTTGATGCTCGACGAGCCGAGCCTCGGACTCGCTCCGCTCATCGTCGCGGAGATTTTCCGCATCATGCTCGATCTGCGCCGCAGCGGCGTCTCGATTCTCCTGGTCGAGCAGAACGCCCGCGCGGCGCTGCGCATCGCCGACCGCGCTTATGTGATGGAGCTTGGTCTCTTCACGATGCACGGGCCGGCGCATGAATTCGCGAGCGATCAAAGGATCGCCAGCAGTTATCTCAAAGGGTGAGTGCGTTGCCATGACCTACCGCGCCCCGCTCGACGACATACTGTTCAATATTCTCGCGGTGGCGCCGGGGCCGGTCTCGCCGGAGATCCCGGCAGAAACGCGCGAGGAATGGCGGACGATCCTCGAACAGGCGGCGGTTCTGGTGGAGGAGACGATCGCGCCGCTGAACCGCGCGAGCGACATGTCCGGCTCGGTGTTCGAGAACGGGGTGGTGCGGACGCCGCGCGGATGGCGCGAGGCCTATGCGACCTGGGCGGAAGCGGGATGGAACGGCGTGTCGCTGCCGCCCAGCCATGGCGGCGCCGGACTGCCGGTCCCCATCGGCACGGCCACCATGGAAATGCTGACGAGCGCCTGCATGGCGCTTTCGACCTTGCCGGTCCTCGCCCAATGCGCGGCGCCCGCGCTCGCGGCCCATGCGGAGCCGGCGCTCGTGGACCTGTTTCTGCCGAAGCTCGTCTCCGGCGAATGGACGGCCACCATGAACCTTACCGAGCCTCAGGCCGGCAGCGATCTCGGCCTCTTGACCAGCCGGGCGGAGCCTGCGGGAGACGGGACCTATCGCCTGTTCGGGCAGAAGACCTTCATCACCTTCGGCGAGCATGACCTCGCCGAGAACATCATCCACCTCGTGCTGGCGCGGCTGCCCGGCGCGCCGCCCGGGACGAGGGGCCTATCGCTGTTCGTCGTGCCGAAATTCCTCGTGCATCCCGACGGACGGCTCGGCCCGCGCAACGATCTGCGTTGCGCCGGCGTCGAGCACAAGCTCGGCATCAGGGCGAGCCCGACCTGCACGATGATCTACGGCGACGCGGGGGGCGCCATCGGCTGGCTTGTCGGCGAGCCGCATCGCGGCCTTCACTGCATGTTCACCATGATGAACGGGGCGCGGCTCGCGACCGGCCTGCAAGGCGTCGCGATCGCCGAGCGCGCCTATCAGCAGGCGCTTGCCTACGCGCAGGAGCGCCGCCAGGGCCGCGCCACGGGCTACACAGGCGCCGCTCCCATCATCGCGCATCCGGACGTGCGTCGCATGCTCGGGCGCATGAAAGCGCTCACCGCCGCCGGCCGGGCGCTCGCCTATTTCACCGCCGCCGCCATCGACGACGCGCATGCGTCGACCGAGGAAGCGGCGCGCCGCCGCGGCGAGGCCCATGCGGGCCTCCTCACGCCCGTCTTCAAGGGCTTTGCCACCGAGAACGGGGTCGAGGTCGCCTCGCTCGGCATCCAGGTGCATGGCGGCATGGGCTATATCGAGGAGACCGGCGCCGCGCAGCATTGGCGCGACGCCCGCATCCCCCCGATCTATGAAGGCACCAACGGCATCCAGGCGATCGATCTCGTCACCCGCAAAGTCGCGCCCGATGGCGGCGCCGGCATGCAGGCGCTGATCGAGGAGTGCCGCGCGATGCTCAAGCCCGTCGCGTCTTTGCCGGCGGAGGAGCGGCTGGCGCTCGCGCCCGCGGCCGACCTTGCGGCGGGGGCCCTGAATGATCTCGTCGCCGCCACCAAATGGCTGGCTGCGGCCCAGCGCGATCCGGACGCGCGACTCTATGCGGCAACGCCCTATCTGCGGCTCGCCGCCATCGCGCTCGGCGCCTCCCTCTTGATGAAGGGCGCGGGCGCGGCGGCGCGCATGGCCGCCGCCGGCGGCGCGTGGTCCCCGAACAAGCGCACGCGCATGGCGCTAGCCGCGGTGTTCGCCGATGAGCTCGCCGTCGAAGCGCCCGGCCTCTTGCGCAAGATCAGGACGCCGGTGCCGACCCGCGAAATGCGCGCCGCGGCGCTCGAACTCGAGGCGTGACGCGGGCGACCCGACAAGGAGTCGAGACTCGGTCCGACGCTCAGGAGCGACCGCTCGTCTCAAGGAGTCCGTTGAGATTGCGCAGCAGCCGCCGCAAACCCGGCTCCTGGACGGCCTCGGCCGCCTTCTCAAGCCGGAACCAGCGAGCCTTGCGTTCGCCCTTCTCGCGCCAGCGCTTGCGCTGCGACTTCACTTCGAGCGGGAAGACCTCGACCTTGCAGCGGGCGTCGAGCCCGTTCTTCAGGCGCTTGTCGTAATAGTAGGTGCCGATCGCATCCGCATTGATGCGCCCGAACACTCCGGCCTCTTCCAGCGCCTCGCGGGCCGCCGACGCGTGCGGTTTCGCGCCGCGGATCGGCCAGCCTTTCGGGACCACCCACCGCTTGGTCTCGCGCGACGTCACGAGCATCACCTCGATGGCGCCATTATTTCGCCGCCGGTAGGGAACGGCCGCGTATTGCAGCCGGCGCTTTTGTGATGCCTGTTGACCGGTCAATTCAGCCCTCATGTGAACAGCCCGCATAGCGCACAGAAACCCACTCCGATCAATCCCGCCGCCAGCAGCCTCGCGATCCAGGCGATCACGCGGCTGCCCGCAAATGTCCCGCGCACGGCGGAGTCGCGCCGCGCGGAGCTCTTCCGGATGTTTCCGTCCGGGGGTCCGGCCGCCGGCGGGCGGCCGCCACCATCCTATCGACCGAAACGGGGCCGCCCGCTGCCCTCCGTCTTACGCTCTCCCCGCATGGGGAGAGCGTAACGGGATGGTCGAGCTACTCGACGAGCGCCCAGTCGCCGTTTTTCACGGTGAGGAGCACACGCGCGCGCTGGTCGACCCCGTAGCGGTCGGCCGCCGTCCAGTTATAGACGGCCTGGCTCGCCGAGATCTCGCGCTCGCTCATGAGCGCTTCGCGGATGGCTTCGCGGAACTCCTGCGTGCCCGGCTTCGCTTTTTTGAGCGCGATCGGCACGACCCGCTCGAGCACCGGGACCACGTCCCAGATATGCGCGCCGAACTGGGTGCGCGTATCCTTGCCGAACTTGGCTTCCAACGGGCCGACATAGGCAAGGCCGGGCTTCTTGGTCGGCGCCGCGTCCGGCTGCAGCTCGGCGACGATCACCGGACCGGAGGCGAAGATGCCGCCTTCGGCCGCCTTGCCGGCGATGCGGATGAAGTCTTTGGTCACCGCGCCGTGCGTCTGGTAGATCGGGCCCTGATAGCCGCGGTCGCGCAGCGCGATATGCGGGAGCGCCGCCGCCGTGCCGGAGCCCGCGACCAGCACCGCGTCGGGCCGCGCCGCGACAAGCTTGAGCGCCTGCCCCGCCACCGACGTATCGGCGCGCGCATAGCGCTCCTCGGCCACCAGTTTGAGGCCCTTCGGCTCGGCCAGGTCCTTGAACGCCTTGACCCACAGATCGCCCCAGGAATCGGAGAAGCCGATCAGGCCGACCGTCTTCACATTGTTCTTCTGCATGTGCTCGAACAGGGCGGCCGCCATCAACGCCACCGGCTGCGGCATCACCACCGTCCATTTCTCCTTGCCGGGCGCGATCGGCATCGGCGCAAGCGCGAAATGCGGCACGCCGACCTCGGACGCGACATTGCCGACGGCGATGGAGGGCGGCGTCGTCGACGAGCCGATCAGCACGTCAACCTGATCGTCCGTGGCGAGACGGCGCGCATTGGTGGTCGCCGTGGTGGGATCGCCGGCGTCGTCGAGCTGGATGATCTTCAGCTTGGCGCCGCCGATCTCCTCGGGAAACAGCGTCAGCGTGTTGCGCTGCGGAATGCCCAGCGCCGCTCCTTGCCCCGTGGTCGAAATCGTGACCCCGAGCTTGATCTCCTGCGCCGCGGCCGGCGCGGTCGCGGCCGCGAGCGCTGCGGCGACAGCGATGCCGGCCATGAATGCGAAGAATGGTTTTGTCTTTTTCATAAACTCCTCCCAGGTCGATTGCGCGACGCTACTTGAATTCGGGGCGCTCGTCTGCCCCCTCCCCGCCCCAGCCGTCGCGAGCGGGACCGGCAATGGCGCTTGCCTTATGCAGGATAATTATTATACAATATTAGCAAGTAACAACAGCAGCAAAGGGAAGGAACACCGACTTGGAGCCCGGCACGCACAACCGCCACGCCGCCGCGATCGCTCCGCCGGCGGCGCTCGCGTTCTGAGCCCTGTTGGCGCGCCGGAGCATGGCCTATAGCAATCGCGCAAATCGTACGGGCGCAGCCGGCGGCTGCGCCTTCAGAGGTTGGACATATGGGTGAGATCGTCAGCTATTCGGTCGTCGACGGGGTTGCCGTGGTCAAGATCGACAATCCTCCCGTCAACGCGATGGATCGCGCGGTGCGGGCCGGACTCGAAAAGACCTTTTCCGACCTGAAGGGCCGGCCGGAGATCAAGGCGATCGTGCTCGGCTGCGCCGGCCGGACCTTTGTCGCCGGCGCCGA
>DASUPI010000223.1:0-6140 GCA_036281135.1 Rhodoplanes sp.
TCGACGTCGATCGAGGCGTTGATCTCCGCCATGATTGCCGCAGGCTCGCTTGTGAAGCGGCCGCCCCACATCTTATTACTCATGGCATGTCCTCGGATCCGCTCATGACCGACCGTCCTCAAGAGCCGCGCAGCCGGTCGCGCCGCGCCCTCGCGATCGGGGCCGTCGGCCTGCTCGCCGCCGTCGCGGTCGTCGGCGCGGTATACGGCCTTCGCGGATTTGCGCGCAATCCGGAGGATGCGGCCTGCCGGCCGGCAACCGATCTTGCCCGCCGTCTCGCCCCGCTTGCCCGCGGCGAGCTTGCCGCGCTGGTGGTCGCCGATCAGCCGCGCCGGCTGCCGCCGCTCGGGTTCAAGGACGCGGCGGGCCAGCCGAAAACGCTTGCCGACTGGCAAGGCCGCACCGTTCTCCTCAATCTATGGGCCACCTGGTGCGCGCCCTGCCGGACGGAAATGCCGGCGCTCGACGCCCTCGAGCGCGAACTCGGCGGCCCACGCTTCGAGGTGGTCGCGGTGAATATCGACACCCGCGACCCCGAGAAGCCGAAAGCCTGGCTCGCCGAGACGGGAATCAAGGACCTCGCCTATTATGCGGACCCGAGCGCCAAGATTTTCCAGGACCTCAAGCTGATCGGCAAGACGTTCGGCATGCCGACCACCCTGCTGCTCGATCCCGCCGGCTGCGAAATCGCATCGCTCGCGGGCCCCGCCGAATGGGCCAGCGGCGACGCGTTGACGCTCCTACGCGCCGCCCTCGCAAGCGATACGCCGCGCGCAGCAGGCGGATCTTGAAAAAACGGGACAGGAACCGTCGCCCTACTTCACCACGCCCGAAATGCAGCACGGCCTCGGGCGCGGTGTCTTCAGCCCTTCCTTGAGAAAGCAGCGCGCGATCGGACCGAGATAGCCGGGCCGCACATAGGTCCAGGCGCGGCAACGATTGTCGGCTTCGCATGCGGCTTTGCACCACTGCTCGGATGCGCCGGACGGCGCTTCGAGCGATCGATAATCTCCGCCGGTACGATCGATGCCGTATTCGTCGCGCACGTCGCGCGGGACGATCACGCCCGCTCCCTTCACGCCCGATACGCAGCAGCTATCGGCGCTGCGCCGCGGGACCTGCGACTTGAGCCAGCAGGTGGCGCCATGGTTCTCGGTCGGATAGGCGAAGCTCCAGGCGCGGCAGCGCGCCTCGCGCTCGCATCGCGCAGCGCACGCGGCCGGATCGGCCGATCTCACCGGAAAACTTGCATAGTCGCCGCCTTTGCGGTCGAAGCCGATCTGGGCGCGCGCGGGACCGGCGAGCAGAACGAGAACGGCCAGACAGGCGGTAAGCGCAGCAACGCATCGCATAATCGATTGTTTGGCCTCGGCCTCGCCCCGTGAAGTTCTCGTTTACCGTAAAAGCAGGACTCCGAACAGGCAAAGCGGTCGCCCTTGTGCAAAGGCTCGCTGCATCGCTGCAGCCCTCCTTCGCGATCCTCCGGACGTCAGTAGACGTATTCGGTGAACACCGGGTCGACCGAGCCTCCCCACCGCCCGTAGAAATTATCGAGGAGTTCTTCGGCGGGAGTGCGGCCGCGGGCGACGATTTCCTGGAGCGGTTCGAGATAGACCGTCTCGTCCCGCCCGCCGGAAAACCGGGAGCGACGGGCAAGGCCCGCATCGGCAAGGTCGAGGCATTCCCGCGCCAGGTCGAGCGCCGTGCGCTCGCCGATCGTCGCCCGGAAGCCGAGGCGAGGCACGTCATCGCGCAGCCGCTGGCGCTCCTCCGCGCTCCAGTCCTTTACGATGTCCCAGGCGGCGTCGAGACAGGCCTCGTCGTAGAGCAGCCCGATCCAGAAGGCGGACAGCGCCGGCAGCCGGCGCGTCGGATTCGCATCCGCTCCGCGCATTTCGAGATAGCGCTTGAGCCGCACCTCCGGAAAGATCGTCGAGACGTGATTGGCCCAGTCGGAGATGGTCGCGCGCTCGCCCGGCAGCGGTTCGAGCTTGCCCGCGAGCAGGTCGCGGAACGAACGGCCCGCCACGTCGTGATAGATCTCGCCGCGCTTGACGAAATACATCGGAACGTCGAGCGCATAGTCCACCCAGCGCTCGAATCCCATCCCTTCCTCGAACGCCCAGGGCACCATGCCCGAGCGACTGGGATCGGTGTCGCGCCAGATTTCCGAGCGGAGGGACAAGAAGCCGTTCGGCTTGCCGTCGGTGAAGGGCGAATTGGCGAACATCGCGGTCGCGATCGGCTGCAGCGCGACCGAGACGCGCAGCTTCTTGACCATGTCGGTTTCCGAGGAGAAATCGAGATTCGTCTGCACGGTGCAGGTGCGGTACATCATGTCGAGGCCGAGCCGGCCGACCTTCGGCATGTAGGCGGTCATGATGCGGTAGCGTCCCTTCGGCATCACCGGCATCTCGGTGCGAGACCAGGTGGGCGCCACGCCGAGGCCGAGAAAGCCGATCCCGAGCGGGGCGGCGACCTCGTGCAGCTGGGCGAGATGCGCCATCAGCTCGGCGCAGGTCTGATGCACCGTCTCGACCGGCGCGCCCGAGAGCTCGAACTGGCCGCCCGGCTCCAGTGAGATCGCGCCGCCGCCGGTCACGTCGACCAACCCGATGATGCTGCCGGCCTCCATGATCGGCTCCCAGCCGAGCAGCAATTTCATGCCTTCGAGCAGCGCGCGAATGCCGCGATTGCCCTCGTAGGGCAGCGGCTCGTGCCGGCCGACGGTGAAGCCGAATTTCTCGTGCTCGGTCCCGATGCGGAACCGCTCTCGCGGCTTCACGCCGGCCGCAAACCACGCGACGAGTTCGTCGCGCGATTCGAGCGGCGTCATGTCCACCACGTCACGAGCCATGAGGGGGTTCCGGATGCGCAATGCGGGCGCGCGCGACCTTACACACCCGCAACGAAAGAGCAATGTAGGCCCGGCGGGCGTTCCATACCGCCCATCGCGTCGCGCCTCGGGCGTTTATTCGCAGGCGCTCGCGTCTCCCCGCAGCGGCGCGCCGAGCGCGCTGGCGCGGCAGCTTGGAGGATTATTTTCTTGCCACGTTCGTGCGCTAGCCTCCTTGCGCCCGCCTGCAAGAGGGGCGACGCTTTACCTATGCGCGCGTTGTGCTACAGGCTGCGCGCAAGAGCTCAAGGGAATAATGTGAGTGAAACGCGCAATGACGTTGCGGCGCGTGTTGTTGTTGACGGTCGTGCTGACGCCGCCGCTCTGCGGCTGCGCGGCCAATCTCGATCTCGGACTCCTCTACGCCGCCCCCGGCAAGTACGATTACCTGCGCTGCGAGGATTTGCCGTCGCGGCTCGCGGCGTCGGTCGCCCGCGAAAAACAGCTGGTCGACCTGATGAACCGCGCCAACCAGGACGTGGCGGGGCCGGTCGTAAGCGTCGTCACCTACTCGGCCGATCTCGCCCAGGTGCGCGCCGACCAGAAGGTCTTGCGGCAAGCCGCGGTCGACAAGAAATGCGGCAATATCGAGCCGCCCGGGGCGAAGCCGCAGTAACGGCTATCTGAAACAAGGCCCCTGCAGCGCCCCTTTCGCCGCGCCGCTTCGGAACGACGAGCGTCCCAAACACCGGAATGCGGCTAAGGCCGGCGGCTGAGCAGGAACACCGCCTGCTCGCCGAACAGGTTCCAGAACCACCAGGGCGCGTCGATCTTGAGGGGCGTGCCCCACGGATCGAGCGCCACCGCCCGCTTCATCTTCGCCCCGACGAGACGGCACAGCTCGTTGAAGTCCTTGATCGTGCAGAAATGGATGTTGGGCGTGTCGAACCAGGTCTCCGGCAGGTTGGCCGTGCGCGGCATGCGCCCGCGAAACATGATCTGCAGCCTGATCCGCCAATGGCCGAAATTGGGGAAGGACACGATTGCATGCCGGCCGATCCGCAGCATGTGCTCGAGCACGATGCGCGGGCAGCGGGTCGCCTGCAGCGTCTGCGACAGGATCACATAGTCGAAGGCGTCATTCGGATAATTGGCGAGGTCGGTGTCGGCGTCCCCCTGCACCACCGCGAGTCCCTTGGCGACGCATTCGTTGACGCCCACGCGCGACAGCTCGATGCCGCGGCCGTCGACGCCGCGCGCCTCGAGCAGCCGCAGGAGCTCGCCGTCGCCGCAACCGACGTCGAGCACGCGCGACCCCGGCTCGACCATCTCCGACACGAGCAGCAGGTCGACGCGCGCGCCGCCGGGCCCGCGGACGGCCTCCGCCATGGTGAGATCGCGGGTGGGACGGGTCAGCATGCGTCTCTACCGGAAAACTCGATCCGAACCGCATCCTCCCCCGCTACGCGGGGGAGGATGAATTGCATGGCCGTTCCGTTGAGCAGAGTGCGGAGCATGGCAACTTATCCCTGCTTCAGGCCGCGCGCGCGGCCGGCCGAGTCCAAAAAACCGCGCACGATCGCCAACAGCTCCGGCTCGTCGAGCAGGAACGCGTCGTGCCCCTTGTCGGTCTCGATCTCCGCGAAGGACACGCGCGCGCCGCCGGCATTGAGCGCGTGCACGATGGCGCGCGAATCGGTGGTCGGAAACAGCCAGTCGCTCGTGAAGGAGATCACGCAGAAGCGCGTGCGGGTCCCCTTGAACGCGTTCGCGACCACGCCGTCATAGTCGGCGGCGAGGTCGAAATAGTCCATCGCGCGCGTGAGGTAAAGGTAGCTGTTGGCGTCGAACCGCTCGACGAAGGTGGAGCCCTGGTGGCGCAGATAGTTCTCCACCTCGAAATCGGCCTCGAACGAAAACGTCGGGTTGTCGCGATCCTGGAAGCGGCGGCCGAACTTGCGGTGCAGGGCGGCGTCCGACAGATAGGTGATGTGCGCGCCCATGCGCGCCACCGCGAGACCGCGCGACGGATCGGCACCTTCGACGATGTAGCGTCCCTGCCGCCAGTCGGGATCGGCCATCACCGCCTGACGGCCGACCTCGTGGAAGGCGATGTTCTGCGCCGAATGGCGGGTCGCGGTCGCGAGCGGCAGCGCCGAGAACACGCGGTTCGGATAGGTCGCGCACCATTGCAGCACCTGCATCCCGCCCATCGAGCCGCCGGCGATCGAGAACAGTTGGTCGATGCCGAGGTGATCGAGCAGCATCGCCTGCGCCCGCACCATGTCGTGGATGGTGATGACGGGAAAATCAAGGCCCCACGGCTCACCCGTTTGCGGGTTGGTCGAGGACGGGCCGGACGTGCCCATGCAGCCGCCGATCACGTTCGGGCAAATGACGAAATAGCGCTCCGTGTCGATCGGCCGGCCGGGGCCGACCATGGTCTCCCACCAGCCCGGCTTGCCCGTGACGGGATGGATATTGGCGACATGCTGATCGCCCGTGAGCGCGTGGCAGATCAGCACGGCGTTCGAGCGCTCCGCATTCAGCGCGCCATAAGTCTGATAGGCGATCTGGAAGGGCGCGAGTTCGACGCCCGCGTCGAGCTTGAGCGGCTTGTCCGAACCGAACAGGACAAAAGGCGAGCGCGGCCGGTCCGATTCGCCGACGCGATCCGGCGCATTGTGTTTTGCGGACGACCAAACGCTGTTCATCACTGTGCTCGCCAATCGGTCAATATAGGTGACTGCTCGCACATTCGGCCACTGTCATGGCGCGGCCGGCCTAGATAGACCAGGGAGCCCGCGCCGCCCAAGGTTTTCTTTGCGTTGGCGTTAACCGCGCATTATCAATGATATAGATGGCGCGAACGCGCAACCGACGTCCTGACGGAGTCGCTCTCCATGGCCGGTCCCGATCCCTCTCTGGTTGCGCTTCGCGCCGAAATCGACCGTATCGACGAGGCGATGCACGACCTGCTGATCGAACGCGGCGAGATCATCGGCCGGCTCATCGCGGCCAAGCGGACGGCCGAGATGGGCTCGGCGTTCCGCCCCGCGCGCGAGGCGGAGATGATGCGCCGTCTGGTGATGCGCCATCGCGGCTTTCTCCCGCTCGACACGGCCGAGAGCATTCTGCGAGTCATCATCGCGACCTTCACCTACATCCAGGCGCCGTTCCAGCTGCATGCGGACCTCTCCACCGGCGAGGCGGCGATGCGCGACTCGGCGCGCTTCCATTTCGGCTTCACCGTGCCGTTCGAAGGCCATCTCGGCGCGTCCGGCGTCATCGAGGCGCTGTCCGC
>DASUPI010000224.1:0-13539 GCA_036281135.1 Rhodoplanes sp.
GCGAGCACCGCAAAGCTGCCGGCCAGCCCGCCGATCACGATATTCCAGACGCTGCGGCGCTTGAGCCAGACCGTATAGACGATGCCGTAAGTGAAAGCGCCGAGGAACACGAACAGCGTCGCCATCGTTCCCGCGGCGAGATGAGCGAGCGCGAGCGAAGCGGCGAGCAAGGCGAGGAAGCTCACCGGCCACCACGCGCTTTCGCCGAACGCGCCGCGTGCGAACGGCCGTCCGCGTGTGCGGCGCATCAGCCGGTCGAGGTCGCGCTCGTAGTAGTGATTGAACGCGCCCGCCGCGCCGGATGCCCCGAGCACGGCGAGCGCAAGCGCCAAGGTCTGCCACGCCGCCGGCACGGGGCCGTTCGCCACGGCTATTCCGGCAAGCGCGCTCGCCGCGATCGTGACGCCGATCCTGAGCTTCAGGAGCGAGCAGGTCATGCGGATTGCGGCAAGCATGGTCATGTCTCCATCAAGGACGCTTGACTCAGCGGAACAGCCACAGCTCCGAGAGATATTTCCAGTTGATGAAGTAGTAGAGCACGAAGCAGGCGAAGAAGATCGACACCAGCACCGCCGTGCCCGGCAGCTTCAGCGTGCCCTCGCTGCCATAGTGCGACACCGCCGCGCCGCCGCCGGAGAACAGCGGGAACTTCAGCTTGTGGCCGCTCAGCACTTTTTCGCCGAACAGCACGGTCCCGACCACCACCAGCACATAGATGATGCCGCCGAGCGCCGCGATCACCGCGAACAGGCCGTTGAGGCCGAGCATCAGGAACGCGCCCGCCGAATGCGCGAAGGGCAGCTCGGCGTCGGTGAAGGCCATGTCCCAGTGCCGCCGCGCGACGCCGAGCGTGCCGGCCCCCATCATGAAGAGCGAAATGCCGGCGGCCCCGATGCCGAACAGATAGGGCTGCCACTGGGCGAGCTTCGGCCAGATGATGTCGCGCTGGAAGATCAGCGGCAGCACGATATAGGTCGCCGCCATGAAGGCGAGCGTCGTGCCGACGACCACGGTCCCGTGGAAGTGCCCTGGCACATACAGCTTGTTGTGCATCAGCACGTTGAGCTGCTCGGTGCCGAGCACGACGCCGGATATGCCGCCGATGAAGCCGAAGAAGACGAGCGACAGGAACATGCCGGCGAAGGCGGGATGTCCCCACGGCGCTTTGCGCAGCCACTCGAACAGGCCCTTGTTGTAGCCGTTGCGGCGCTGCGCGGCCTCGATCGATCCCGGCACGGTGAGCCCGTGGATCATCGAGCCCATCACCGCGAGATACATCATGTAGCTCGTATTGACGATCTTCCAGCTCGACGACAGGCCGGGCTCGGCGAGCAGGTGATGCGCGGAGGCGAGCTGCAGGAACAGGATGTACATCAGGAAGGCGGTGCGGCTGACCTTTTCGGACAGCGGCTTTGCGCCGACCAGCAGCGCCGCGATCATGTACCAGATGGCCACATGCGCGGAGACGTTGATCTGCTGCGAGAAATGGCCCATCCCCCACCACACCACCTTGTACATCAGCGGATCGATGTCGGCGATCAGGCCGATCGACCACAGGAAGGTCGGAATCAGGATGATCGCGCCGGAGGCGATGGTGTAGACGGCGATGATCGCCGCGGTGAGCGCGCCGAAGGTGACGAGCGGAATCGAGCCTTCATAGGTCTGCTCGTCCTTGGCGATCACCAGGGTGGCGAAGAACACGCCCACGCCGAGGAGCGCGCCGACCGCGAACAGGATCAGCGCGAGATAGAAGTGCGGCGCCGCCTGCATGGGCGGATAGGAGGTGAACATCACGCTCGAATCGCCCTGCAGCACCGCGACATTCGCGAGCGCAGCGCCGACCACCATCAGCACGAAGCCCGCCCATGCGATCTTCGGCGCGGCGAGCCGGCAGTTGAGCAGGATCGCGGAGGCGAAATAGAGCACCGCGATCTCGAAGAAGATGATCCAGAACAGGAGCACGTTCGCCCCGTGTCCGGTGAGGATCAGGTAGAACCAGTCGGCCGGCAACAGATGCACGGCCGGCCATCGCGTGAGCGCGACAAGCAGGCCCATGAGGCCGCCGAGCGCGAGAAAGATCACGGCAGCGACCGCGTTCGCCTTGATCAGGGCCTGCGCGGCGGCGTCGACCTTGAGGCCGGTGTAGGGGCAGGTGCGGTATTGCGCCTTGCGGGCGGCGACGCCGACGCCAGTGACGGTTTCAGCGGTCATGACTCATCTCTCCTGAGCCGGGCGCGGCCCTGCTTCGGCCTGCTTCTCGGTGACGTAGATTTTTCCGGTCATCGTGTGGTGACCGATGCCGCAGAACTCGTTGCAGATGATCCCGAACTCGCCCGCGCCCGTGGGCGTCAGCGTGATCACGTGCTCGTAGCCGGGATGCACCTGGATATTGATGTTGGTCGGCTGCAGCGAGAATCCGTGCTGCCAATCGACCGAGGAAATGTGCAGCCGATAGCTCTGCCCCTTCTCCAGTTCGAGGATGGGCCACCATTGCCACAGCCGGCCGAGCAGATAGACGTCGACGCCCGGCGGCGGTTTTGCGACCGGCACGCCCTCTCGTCGCGCACCTTGTACGTGTTGGCGAACTGCTCGACCTTCGTCTCGAAGGTCGACGGCAGGATGCGGTAGGCTTCCTTGTTCAGGTTCTGCTGGCCGATGAAGTGCCACGCGATCATGAAGCCGAACATGAAGAGGCCCCAGAGAAAGGCGACGACGACCCAGATCAGTTCGACCCGCGAGATCGGTTCGTTCCACCAGATGCGCTCCGGAGGCGGTGTGACGGCCATGGCGTTCCCCTTTGTCTGTCGTCACTTGGCGATCGGGATCGAGGCGATTTCCATCACGCCCCACAGCGTGTAGAGCACCGCCGGCAACGTGACGCCGAGGAAGAGAAGAAGAAACGGATTGTCGAGCAGCCGCTGCATGAACGGCACGCGTTCGGCTTCTCCAACGGGTGCGGACGCGGGCGCGCCGTCTGTCGTCGCCATGGCAATGACCTCCCTGATCGGATGGTCAAAGATCTAATGCGGGTCGCGCGGCGCCCCTCTTAACCAAAGTCAAGGCTCCTACGGCCTGATCAGAAAAAATCACCTCCGGCCTTCGGCGCTCGAGCTGAATGCGGAGCGGAAGTCATGTCGCGCCGATTATGGGCAATGATGCTGGCGACCGTCGGCGCGCTCGCCGCGGCCGGATTTTCGGTGCTGGTCGCAGCAGGTCCCGGCGGTTCTCCCTGGACGAAGCTGCCGGAGAAAACGCCGCAACGGCCGATGCTGGTTTATGTCGGGGCAGAGGACTGCGCCCCCTGCCGGGCGTGGCAGCGCGACCACGCGCCGTCGCTGCAGTCGCCCGCCTTTGCTCGGCTCGACTATCGCGAGGTGAAGTCGCCGAGCGTTCTGCATCTTCTGAAGGACGAGCATTGGCCCGCGGATTTGCGCAGCCTGCGCAGCCGACTGGCCCCGGGCGACGGCGTCCCGCTCTGGCTTGTGATCGTCGATGATGCGATCGTCGGCCGCGCGCATGGCGCAAGCCAATGGAACGAAACCATCCTGCCTAAGCTGCGAGCGCTGCTGCGCTGATCTGCGGGCGGATCAGATGCCCTGGCGGGGTCGGCGAGAGGAACCAGCGGTCAGAGTTGCGACGCCAGCCTTTCGAGGCCCATCAAATGCGCGATCATCCGCAGTTCGTCCTTCTGCTCGGCGCGCAGTTTCTTGATGAACGGGATGAGCGCGGTCTTCAGGTTCTCGATCCCTTTCGGGTCGAGCGTCGCCGTCTTGCTGTCCAGCTTGTCGCGGGAGCCGCGCCAGGCGACCCCGCGGAGCGCCGCCTCGACGGGGGGCCAAAGGTGCTGCTGCTCGGGGCTGAGATCGAGCCGGTTCTTGATGCTCGCGATCTGCGCATCGTTGAGCAGAGTGGCGGTTCGGCTGGGGACGCGAGGAGCTTGCACCGCCGGGGCGGCCGCGGTCTCGTTCGGCTCGAAGCGCGGGACCGGCATTCCCGACCCGAGGCTGCTCGTCACATCCTGATGCGCCGGATCGAACAGCAGCGCGGGCGACAGCCAATCAAGGGAGTTGTCGGGCGTCGGCGTTTCCTGCGGCAAAGCGTGCGCGAGAACAAATGCCGCCGCAGACTTGGGCGTGTGCGCGATCCACTCGGCGGGAAAGCGGGCGGCGATCATTGCCGCGGCGGAAGACTGGGCCTCGTGCGCGGATTTCACCCCCCACGCCCAGGCGAAGCTGGCGGCGGCGGCCACCGCGATCATTGCGAGCCACGTCAACCGGCGCCTGCCGCTGAGCTCGAAAGCGAGCCGCATTCCTTCTCCCCGCACGCCGCGTCTCTCGATTTATAGACTTCTTATCAAATGGCGGTCAATTTAAGGCCAAAGGCCGCTTATCGAGCGCCCAGGCGTCGCTGAAAGTCGCGCAATTACAGAGCCTTAATCGCCGCCATGGCATCGGCGCCCGGCCGAGCCGCCGCTCTGCTCTGCACGCCGCGATTGTTGGTCTTTCATGTAACCGATTGCGCAATGACCGTCGGCGCGGCGACGGTGTTGTCGAGGATTCATAATCTCCAGCTCGAATACTCCATGATCCAGAGCGTTCAGCCGTTGCCGACGGGCGGTTCCGTTCGCGGCAGATCGCGTCGACGCGCGGCCGATTGAAGGCTTGTTCCCAAACAGGTTTCCCGCCATGTCAGGCCGGCGATCGATTCGCCCATCACGCGACGCCCCCTAGTCGCATCGACGGGGTCGGTAAGCCTTCTGCAGGGTTCACCAAGGGAGGATTGATGACTCACCGGCTCGTTCTCGGCGGGCTCGCCGCAGCGGCGGTGCTTGTTTCGTCACCCGCCCACGCGGCTGCGCCAGTCGATGGTGCAGGAATGGGATGGTATTGGGCGCTGCCATTCGTCGGCACCCTCTTGTCCATCGCCGCCGGCCCGTTGCTGTTTCCAAAAATCTGGCACCGCCACTACGGGAAAATCACGGCAGGTTGGTCCTTGCTGACAATCGGTTCGCTCGCGCTCGCCTATGGCGCTCCCGCGGCGCTCGCGGCCGTCATCCACGCGATCCTTGCGGAGTATGTCAGTTTCATCGTGTTGCTGTTCGCGCTCTACACCGTGGCCGGCGGCATCCTGGTCACCGGGCGCCTGCCGGGAACCCCCCTGGTGAATACGGCGGCGCTCGCGCTAGGCACCGTGATGGCGAGCATTGTCGGCACGACCGGTGCGGCGATGGTTCTGATCCGACCGCTGCTTCGCGCCAATGCGGCGCGGCCCTACAACACGCACGTGATGATCTTCTTCATCATTCTTGTATGCAATGTCGGAGGCGCGCTGACCCCGTTGGGCGATCCGCCGCTCTTTGCCGGCTTCCTGCGAGGCGTGGATTTCTTCTGGCCGGCACAGAACCTGTGGCAGCAGACGCTGCTGGTCGCCGGGCTGCTGCTCGCGGCATTTCTCGCGCTCGACGTCTGGCTTACCAGGAAGGATGCGCGGCCGCCCGCGCCGGCCGCCGAACCCATCCGCGTACGCGGCGCGATCAACCTCGTGCTGATCGCGCTCATCATCGCCAGCGTTCTGATTTCGGCGGAATGGAAGCCGGGCGTGAGCTTCGACGTCTATGGAACCGAGGTCGCGCTGCAGAATCTCGTCCGCGACGTCAGCCTGTTGGCGATTGCGATGCTGTCCCTGCGGGCGTCGCCCGAGACGCACCGCAGAGCCAATGAATTCGACTGGGAGCCGATTCGGGAAGTGGCAAAACTATTCGCCGGCATCTTCGTCGCGATCATCCCCGTCATGACGATGCTCCAGGCCGGGCGGAACGGCGCGTTTTCCTGGGTTTTTTCGGTGGTCAGCGAGCCTGATGGGTCGCCGAACGAAGTCGCCTATTTCTGGCTCACCGGATTGTTGTCGGCCCTCCTCGACAACGTGCCGACCTATCTCGTGTTCTTCGAACTGGCGGGCGGCGACGCAAAGGAGTTGGCGGGGCCGCTTGCCGGCACGCTCGCGTCGATCTCGATGGGCGCGGTCTATATGGGCGCGCTGACCTATATCGGCAATGCGCCAAACTACATGGTGTACGGCATCGCGCAGCAGAACGGGGTCAAGATGCCGAATTTCTTCGCCTACTTGTTCTGGGCGGCGCTGGCCCTTCTGCCGCTGTTTGCGCTCTTGACCTTCCTTCCGATAGCCCCACTCATGAAGTAGAGTTGAGGCGGGCGGAACTTGCTCTACCGCTCCGCGCTTGCTTCGTCTTCGATGAAGGGGCGCACGCGGTCCCCCTCGCGCAGGAACGTTCCGGCCCGCTTGACGACGAGGTCGCCGTCGCTCAGCCCCTGCCTGATCTCCACATTGCCCCCCGCCAGCAGCCCGATCGGAACGGGCCGCGTCTCGATGCGGTTGTCGCGCACGACCTGCACGACGGGCCCGAGCGGGCCGTAGAGAATCGCCGACAGCGGGACGCTCGTGCCGCAACTCGTTCCGATCTCCACGCTCGCGCGGCCGAACGTGCCCATTCTCAGCCGGGAGTCGGTGCCGAGCGAAATGCGCGCCTGGCCGGTCTGGTTCGCAATGTTGATCTCAGGCGACACCGTGCGCACGCGACCGGAGATGACGCCGACGCCGACGACATCCACCTGCGCGGGCTGGCCGACCGCGATCTTGCCGATCCGCGTGGAGGGGATTTCCGCGAGCAGTTCGAACTCGCCGCCGACGATGATGAGAAACATGGGCGGGCCGGCCATCGCCACCATCGCGCCGACCTGGGTCATCATGCGCCCGACAATGCCCGCGGCGGGCGCCTGCACGGCGAGGCTCGACGCCGGCACGTTCATCCCTTGCGGGCGTGAAAGCCGCGCCAGCACCTGTCCCGCGGTCACGCTGTCTCCGGTCTCGACCAGCACTTGCGCGACCCGCACGCCTTCGATCTCGGCCCGCACCTGCAATTCTTCCTTGGGGACGACGGTGCCGGTGACGCGGACCACGTCGGAAAAGCACTCCCGCTTCACCCGGACGACCGAGACCGCCATGCCCAGAGGCTGCTCGGTGGGCGCTGCGCTCAGCAGCGCGGGCGCAAGAACCAGCAAGGCCAACGCCGCGCCGAGGGAGGCCAGCGTGCGGCGCCGAACAACCGGAGAGCGCCCTTTGCGAGCGCCGACGCAAGCGCGCCGGACACCGATTGCGTTGGTAGGACCCATAATTGCCTCGCAAGGTGACGGCCGAAGGCCGCGGGCCGGCGCGCGACGCCTTCCTGCACCATAGCGCGACCCTTGATCAAGCGCACGATAGGCGCTCAGAGGCCGATCATGTGGCGGATCGCGGCCGGGCTGACCCCGCGAGCGCGCAGCGCGCGGAGCGCCGTCGCGCCGGTCGACTTCGCGAGCTTGCGCCCGTCGATATCGAGGATCAGTCGATGGTGCCGATAGGTCGGCGTCGGAAGGTCGAGCAGCGCCTGCAGAAGCCGATGGACGCTCGTCGCCGCGAACAGGTCCTGTCCGCGTACGATATGGGTCACGCCCTGCGCTGCATCATCGACGACCACCGACAGGTGATAGCTCGTCGGCGTCTCCTTGCGGGCGAGCACGACATCGCCCCAGACCGCGGGATCGGCGGGGATTATCCCGGTTTGCCCGTCCGGCCCGCACCCGGTCTCGAGCCAGGTCAGCGATAATGGCGCTTGCGCGAGCGCCGCCGCCATATCGAGGCGCAGCGCATAAGGGTCGCCGCTTTCGATCCGCCGAGCGCGCTCGGCGGCGTCCATCCGGCGGGCGTCTCCCGGGTAGAGCGGCGCGCCGTCGGGGTCGCGCGGCCAGGGGCCCGTCCGTTCCCGCTCCGCGACCATGCGAGCGATGTCGGCGCGGCTCTCGAAGCTCGGATAGACGAGGCCCATCGCCGCCAGACGGGCCAATGCGGCGTGATAGGCGGCGAACTGGTCCGTCTGCCGCCGCAGCGGCGGTTCCCATGCCAGGCCGAGCCAGGCGAGGTCCTCATAGATCGCCGCCTCGAACTCCGGCCGGCAGCGCGTCCGGTCGATGTCCTCGATCCGAAGCAGGAAGCGCCCGCCCGTCTCTTGCGCGGCGTCGAAGTTCAGGCAGGCCGACAGCGCATGGCCGAGATGAAGATGGCCATTCGGGCTCGGCGCGAAGCGGTAGGTCGGAACGCGGTTCACGGCGGTGTCGATGTCATACCTGTGGCTCAAGGGCTTTCGCGCTACGCCCCCGAATTTCCGCTACGTTCGTCGTGAAAAGCCCCAGTCCGCGCCGAAGCTTGCGCCGCGGCAATGCTGCTGGGGATCGGCATCTTGTGTATATTCCAGGAAATCGCCACTTGGTTGCCCGATACCCTCATGGGACCGGTGGCGGGGCGGAGCCAATGAATACCTCTTTCTTCGGCGAGCTGTTGCAGACCATCACCGAACGCGGCCGCGCGCTGATCGAGCGCCGGCGCGAGCCCCCTGGTCTCGCCTTTTCCGAAAGCCTCGCCGAATTGTGCGAACAGCTCCTGTCCATCCGCGGGGAAGCATCCGGGGTGGCGCTCGCGCGGGAGATCCTCACCCGCTACGACAAGTTGAAGACCGGCCCGCGCATCGCTTTTTTCGAGACTTTGCTGTCGCGCTTCGGGCCGGACCGCGCCCGGATCGAGGCGGCCTTGGAGGCCTGGCAGCGATCGCCCTCCGACACGACGGCGAACGAGCTGCACAAGGCGACCGAGCCGCGCCGACAGGAGCTGTTTCGGCGGCTCAACCTCGCCCCGCAGGGCACGGCGGCGCTGGTGCATATGCGCGAGCAGCTCCTCGATGCCATGATCCGCCGTCCCGAGCTCGCGCCGATCGACACCGACTTCCGCCATCTGTTCGCCGCCTGGTTCAATCGCGGCTTCCTGGTGCTGCGCCGAATCGACTGGTCGACCCCGGCGGCCGTGCTGGAAAAGATCATCCTCTATGAGGCGGTGCATCAGATCCATGACTGGAACGATCTGCGCGCCCGCATCGATCCGCCGGATCGGCGCTGTTACGCGTTTTTCCATCCGGCGCTGATCGACGACCCGTTGATCTTTGTCGAGGTGGCGCTCATGAAGGATATCCCGGGCGGGATTGCGCCGATCCTGGCCGCACGGCGCGTTCCGCTCGAGCCGGACCGGGCGACCACGGCGGTGTTCTATTCCATTTCGAACTGCCAGCGGGGCCTCGCCGGCGTCACCTTCGGCAATTTCCTGATCAAGCAGGTCGTGGCGGAGATCTCCCGCGATTTCCCGCGGCTGTCGACCTTCGTGACCCTTTCGCCCGCTCCCAATTTTGCCGCGTGGCTCAAGCGCGAGCGCGCGGCGTCCGAATGGCCGACATTGCCGGAGAACGGCCGGGCGGCGCTCGCGCGCCTCGACGAGGAGAGCTGGTGGACCGACCAAGCCGCGCTGGCCGAACTGCGCGAACCGATCCTGCGCGCCGCCGCCACCTATTACATGATGGCGCGTGACCGCCGCGGCTTACCGATCGACCAGGTGGCCCGTTTCCATCTCGGCAACGGGGCCCGGCTCGAGCGGCTGAACTGGCCGGCCGACCTCTCCCCGCGCGGCCGCGACCAGTCCTTCGGATTGATGGTGAATTACCTCTACGATCTCGGCGAGATCGAAAAGAACCACGAGAGCTTCGCGGAGAACCGCGCGATCATCGCCGCGAGCGCGGTGCGCAAGCTCGCTCGGCCCGGCCGCGCGCTCGTGCCGGCGCCGGCCAAGGTCGAACCGGCGACGCCCTCCGCCTGACTCGGAGCGTGCGATGGACCGCGCGGTGTGTAGATCGGGCGCTCGTTCTGATAATGGTTTTCTCCTCGTCCGCCCGCTTCCAGGGCAGAGCGATCGCGCGCGGGGCTACCCATGTCCGGAAGCCTGTTCGATCTGATCCGCGGGCGCATGCCCGCTGCGGACAAGACCTTGATCGAGACGGCTGCGGGCGAGCGCATCAGCTATGGCGAGATGCTCGCACGCTCGGGCCGGCTTGCCCATGCGCTGGTCCGGCGCGGGGTTAAGCCCGGCGACCGGGTGGCCGTTCAGGTAGAGAAGACGCCGGACAACCTGCTGCTGTTTCTCGCGAGCATGCGCGCGGGCGCCGTCTACCTTCCGCTCAACACCGCTTACACGATCGCCGAGCTTGATTACTTTATCGGGGATGCCGAGCCCACGCTCGTCGTGTGCGATCCGGCCAAGCGAGAGGGCGCGTCCGCGATTGCGCAAGCGCGCAACGCCGCCGTCGATACGCTGGACGCGAGCGGGCATGGCTCGCTCATCGACCTCGCTGCGCAATCGTCTCCGGACTTTGCCGATGTTCCGCGCGAGGAATCCGAGCTTGCGGTGATCCTCTACACGTCCGGCACCACAGGACGGTCCAAGGGCGCGATGCTGAGCCACCGCAATCTGTCCTCCAACGCGGATGTGCTCGCGTCATATTGGCGCTTCACCGACCGCGACGTGCTTCTGCATGCGCTGCCGCTCTATCACACCCACGGTCTGTTCACCGCGGCGATCACGCTGATGCTCGCCGGCGGAACCATGCTGTTTCTTCCGAAGTTCGACGCCGACGAGGTGATCCGCCTGCTACCGAGGGCGACCGCGATGATGGGCGTGCCGACCTATCACACGCGGCTGCTCCAGCATCCGGCTTTCACCCGCGACCTGTGTGCGCATATGCGGCTGTTCACCTGCGGCTCCGCGCCGCTGCTCGCCGAGACGCATCGCGAGTTTGCCGCGCGCACCGGCCACGCCATTCTCGAGCGCTACGGCATGACCGAGACGGGCATGAACACCTCGAATCCCTATGACGGCGAGCGCATCCCCGGCACGGTCGGATTTCCACTGCCTTGCGTGGAGCTGCGCATCGCCGATGCTGAAACCGGCGGGGTGGTGGCGCAGGAGGAGATCGGCATTATCGAAGTGCGCGGGCCGAACGTGTTTTCGGGCTATTGGCGCATGCCGGAGAAGACCGCGAGCGAGTTCCGCGCGGACGGCTTCTTCATCACCGGCGATGTCGGCAAGATCGACGCGCGCGGCTATGTGCACATCGTCGGCCGCGCCAAGGACCTGATCATATCCGGCGGCTTCAATGTCTACCCGAAGGAGGTGGAGAGCGAGATCGATGCCTTGCCGGGCGTCATTGAATCGGCGGTGATCGGGTGCCCGCATCCGGATTTCGGCGAAGGCGTCACTGCGGTGGTGGTGACGGAGACCGGCGCGAGCCTCACCGAGGCGTCCGTGATCGCCGCGCTCGAAGAGCGGCTCGCCAGGTTCAAGCTGCCGAAGCGCGTGATCTTCGCGGCCGACCTGCCGCGCAACACGATGGGCAAGGTGCAGAAGAACATGCTGCGCGAGCAGAACAAGAACCTGTACGCCCCGGCGGCGCAGGCGCATTCGGCCTGACTCTGAAGATCGTGAGCCGGAGAGTCACGGCGTGAGCCGCGCGCGCGCCAAGAGGCAGAGATATTCCCAGGCCATCGTCGCCGCAGCCAGCGCCGTGATTTCGGCCGTGTCGTACGAGGGCGACACCTCGACGACGTCCATGCCGACAAAGTTCAGGCCGGTCAGCCGTCGGATGATCGCCTGCGCCTGCCAGCTCGCCAGTCCGCCGATTTCCGGCGTCCCGGTTCCCGGAGCGAAGGCGGGATCGAGCGCATCGATGTCGAAGCTCAGATAGACCGGCGCGTCGCCCACCACCGCGCGGATGCGTTGCGCAATGTCGGCCGGGCCCGCTTCGTGAACCTCCTGCGCCGAAATGATCGTCACGCCGCGGGCCAGCGTCCAGTCGTAGATGCTGCGCGCGACCGGCGAGCGAATGCCGATCTGCGCCGTCCGGCGCGGCTCGACCAGGCCCTCCTCGATCGCATGATAGAAGACCGAGCCATGCGCGTAGATCTGGCCGAAATTCTCTGGCCAGGTATCCACATGCGCATCGAAATGGATGAGCGCGGGCGGCCCCCGCTTCTTGACAAGCGCGCGGAGAAGAGGAAGGCTGATCCCGTGCTCGCCGCCGAGCGCGACCAGATGATCGATGCGAGACGCCTGTTGCTCGATGGCCGCCAGGCTTTTTGGAATGTCGCCGAGCGCGATGGCCAAGTCGCCGATATCGGCGAGCTTCAGTCGCCGCGGATCGACCCAATGAACGGGATGATCGCCATCGAGCAGCATGCGGCTGGCCTGGCGGATCGCCGATGGGCCGAACCGCGCCCCGCTCCGATTGGTGACGCCGATATCGAGCGGAATTCCCGCGATGCAGATGGCGGCTTGAGGGTCGGCCGGCAGGCCGAGAAAGGTCGGCGGAACGGCGAAGGTGGGCGGCTCGCTCATCGCTCGCCCGACAGCGTGAAGCGGAAAACCGCCGCCGCGACGGCGCAGGTCCAGTCGCCATTGGCGGCGCCCTCGGCCGCCGCCGTCACCGACATGCTGTCGACGATCAGGTCGCTCATTTCGTAGACGCGCTTGCGCTCGTTCCACCCGGCGTTGGGATCGAACTCGATCCCGAGCGTCGAGGCAAGCATGGTTGCGGCCAGATCCTCGGCATATTCGCCGGCTTCCGTTTCGGTCATGCCGAAGCCGTGGTGCTCGGAAATATAGCCGTAGCGCGAGAGGTCCTTTGGGCGCGCCAATCCGATGCTGGCGGCGATGCGGCGCCCCGGCTCGTTGGTCTCCGCGCGGGCCATGACGCAGAACGTGATCTCGCCGGGACTCAAGGTCTGAATGCCGTCCTCCCGCGCGATGAGCTGGCAATGCGGCGGCAGGATCGAGGACACGGATACGATGTTCTGCTGTTCGATGTCGGCGTCCCGCAGCGCATACTCGAACGCGGTCAGCGGATATCGATGAACGCCGACGCCGCGCGTGATGAATGCGCTGGTTGGTAAGGGAAACATGCGCCACTCCTTGCAGGCCCGCCGCGTCCGGTTTTCGCCACGATATAGCGCGTGCCGCGGCTGTGCGCCACGATCGGCTCGCCGAGCCCGGCGTTCTGCCGAGGGTAGAGCCCGCGAAGGAGCGCCCCGGCAACGCCCGGGTCGAGGTGACGGGGCGTCATGCCGGCAGCTCGGACAAGGAACATCGGGGCGAATGCGGCGTTTGATTTTCGACCGCCGAGCGGCGGAGCCGCGGCAGATTCCCTGGCGTTTCGTTCGATCGGCCTGATGCAAGACATTCTCATCGTTCTGAATGAACGCGCGGGATCGCTGCTCGACCGCGACCCGCGCGAGGTCAAGGCCGAGCTGCAGCGCCGTTTTGCGCGACCGGGCCGCACGGTCGACGTGGTGCTCGCGCGCGGGCGGCGCATTGCGCGCGCCATCGATCGCGGGGCTCGCTCCGATTACGACACGATCATTGTCGGCGGCGGGGACGGCAGCGCGAGTTATGCCGCCCAGCGGCTCGCCGCGACCGGCAAGGCGCTCGGCGTGCTGCCGCTCGGCACGGTCAATCTGCTCGCCCGCGACATTGGCGTTCCGACCGAACTCGAGGGCGCGATCGACGCAGTCGAGGCGGCTGTTCCGCGCGCCATCGATCTGGGCGTGCTCAATGGCC
>DASUPI010000225.1:0-4165 GCA_036281135.1 Rhodoplanes sp.
CCGAACGGCGAGAGCTATCGCGAGTCGCGCAATTTCCACCCGGGCGACCTTGCGATCACCACCGACCTGCCGTGGGGCCGGCTCGGGCTGTCGATCTGCTACGATCTGCGCTTCCCCGCGCTTTATCGCGCGCTCGCGGAGGCCGGCAGCTCGTTCCTTGCGGTCCCCTCCGCCTTTACCTGCCAGACCGGCGAGGCGCACTGGCACGTGCTGGCGCGCGCACGCGCGATCGAGAACGGCTGCTTCGTCTTCGCGGCGGCGCAGGGCGGCGTGCACGAGAACGGGCGCGAGACGTTCGGGCACTCGCTGATTGTCGATCCATGGGGCGTGGTATTGGCCGAGGACGGCACCGAGCCCGGGCTCGTGATGGCCGAGATCGATCCGGCCGCCGTCGCCGCCGCGCGCAGCCGCATCCCCTCGCTTCAGCACGGCCGCCGCTTCGAAGTCGTCGAGCCGGCGAAGACGCCGGCGCATCTTCACGTCGTCGAAGAGGTGACATGATCCGTTACGCGCTCGCATGTCGGCAGGGACACGCGTTCGAGAGCTGGTTTCAAAACTCGAACGCCTTCGACGATCAGGCGAAGCGCAAGCTGATCGCATGCCCCGAATGCGGGTCGACCGATGTCGAGAAAGCCTTGATGGCGCCGCGCCTGTCGCAAGCGGTGACGGGTTCGCGGCGACGGGTTGCCCAGGGGCCGGAGGATAGCGCTGCGCCGCCGCCCGCTTCGCCGAGCTCCAAGGCGCCGGTCGCAATCATGTCGCCGCAGGAGCGGGAGCTCCGCAGCAAGCTGAAGGAGTTGCGCGAGCAGCTTACAAACTCCGCCGAGCATGTCGGTCCGCGCTTCCCGGAGGAAGCGCGGAAAATGCATTACGGCGAAACCGAACACCGGTCGATTTACGGCGAGGCCTCGGCCGACGAGGCGCGCGCGCTGATCGACGAAGGCATCGAATTTCATCCGCTGCCGGTGCTGCCCGACGAGCACAATTGAGTGGCTTCGCTCCGCCCTGATGCGAGCGCTCGCAGAATTTCTCTTTTGAGAGGGCGGCCCGCCGCGCGCTTACGTGGATTTGGCAAGCCAGGCGGGAGGCGTCTCGCCTCGGCGCATAATGCCCAGATAGTAGATGCTGTATTCGCCGGGCTTGCTGTTGTGGATGCGCACGGTGGTCATCCCCGCCTGCTCGATCATTTCGCGGAATGCTTCCGGCGCCGACGCGTCGTTGGCCTCCTGAAGAATGATCACTCCGCCGGGTTTGAGATGCCGCCCCACATTGGCGAAAAACCCGCGGTGGATGTGCCAGTCCTTGTCGTGCGAACGGATCTCCCAGTCGTGCGTCTTCGGATAGAAAGGCGGGTTGCCGACCACGAGATCCCACTGCTCCGAAGCCGGGATGCTCTTCAGATTGTCGGATTGGTACACCGACACCCGGTCGGACAGCCGGTTGGTGCGGACGGTTCGCCGGCACGCCTCGACGGCCTGATCGTTGATGTCGGCGAGGCACAGCGTTTCGCACAGCCCGTGTGCGAACAGGGAAAAGCCGATGAAGGCAGGGCCCGAGCACCATTCGAAGACGCGCTGCTGCTTGGGCATTCCGCGCGCCTGAAGAAACGGGATGTATTCTTGGCCGAACCAAGAGCCGCCGCCGTCGATATGCTTCTTGTAGTGCACGCGGACGTCGCGATAGCGGACCGTCCGCCATGGCCGCAGATAGCGCCGTCTGAATAGTTTCCAGGAGGTCGCGACCGAAGGATCAAACAAGTCCTTGCGGATCGGTTACCGCTCGCTTTGAGCGAGTCAACACCGGCCACGGCAGGTTGCCAGACCTACCCGATCCGCTTCGCTGACAGATTGCGTTCGAGCGCCATCACTGCGAGCTCAGCAAGAGCGCGACCCCTGCAACGATGAGGAGCATGCCCATTGCCTCGCGTGGACTCGCTCGCTGCCCGAATACGAAGCGCGACGCCGCTTGTGCGAACAGCACCTCCACGAGGCCCAGCGTGCGCACATTCGCCGCGCTCGTGAGCGCAAAGCCGAGGAACCAGAACTGCGAGGCGAGCGCCCCCATGAAGCCGGCAAGCAGCGACGCGGACCACGCTTGTGCGATCGCGAGGAGCACCGAGCGTTCGCGCACGAACAAGTAGAGCGATAGCAGCGCCGCCTGCAGCGTCAGCGCGACGCACAGGGTGAAGCTCGCCGCCATGAGGAAATCCGGAGCGGCGAGATCGACGATCGCGCCGCGATAACAGACGGCGGCGAAGGCGAAGAACCCGCCCGCGGTCAGCCCGAGCAACACCGGCCGAACCTCGCCGTTTCGGCCGGGCCGCACCGACATCGCCATCACGCCGCCGGTCGCGATCACGATCGCGATCGTCATCCACAAGGTCAGGCGGTCGCCGAGGAAAACGAGCCCGAACAGGGCGACCTGCACCGGCTCGGTCTTGGTATAGGCGATCGTGACGGCGAAGGAGCGCTCGCGCATCGCGGCGAGCATCATGGCCGTCGCGACGATCTGCGTCGCCGCCCCGGCGAAGACCCAAACGAAAAACGCTGCATGCGGTCGCGGCGGCGAGGCGCCGGTCGCGACGATTGTCAGGGCGAGGAACACGAACGCGAAGGGAAGTCCGAACAGGAACCGGACATGCGTCGCCCCGACGGTGCCGAGGTCGCGGGTGAGCTGCCGCTGCGTCGCGTTGCGCACGGTCTGCGCGGCAGCCGCGATCACGGTGAAGACGGCCCACAGCCACGAAGCGTCGGGCACTCGCTATGGAGGCGTCGAAGCCTCTCCCGCCAAGGCATGTCCGGCGAAGCGGGAAGCGCTCCGCCGGACGAAATGCGACATCAGTGGACGCGTAAAGCGAGGTCCGATCGCGCGGGCCGGAGCGCGCTGCGCTTACTTCTGCAGGATCTTCTCGACCTTGGGCGCACGCAGCCGGTGCATTCCGGGGAAGCCGGAACCGAGCAGTGGGGTCGCGTAGTGGTAGAACTCCGGCGTGACATTGTTGCCCTCGGGAGCGATGAACTCCTTCGGCATGTGCTTGGTCTTAGCCGCGATCTCCTTGAGCGCCACCAGCCGGTAGTCGACGGCGTAATTGCCGACGCGGTGAATGGTGACCGATCCCGTCTGATCATGGCCGATCGCAAACTGCGCCGCCTTCTCGCCGACCTCCCACGCCTCGGTCGCGTCCACGTCGGAGACGACGCCCAGGAAGGAGCGCTGGGCGTAGCCGAGCGTATCCGCACGCACGCGCTTGAGCTTGAGCTTGGTGGTCACGAGGTCCGACAGCATGTCGCCGAGCGCGCCGGAGCCGGACAGCTGCACATTGCCGTGCGCATCGGTTTCCGTCCGCCCGGAGAGCTTGATCATGAACGGCTTGCCGTCCTTGTCATGGATGCCCTCGCTGACGGCGACGATGCAGCGGCCGTATTTATCCATCGCCGTCTTCACGTCGCCCAAGAACTGCTCCTCGGAAAACGTGCTTTCGGGCATGTAGATGTAATGCGGCCCGTCGTCGGCGAACTGGCGGCCAAGGGCCGATGCGGCGGTGAGGAAGCCGGCATGGCGGCCCATCACGATGCCGATGAACACGCCCGGCAGCGCGCGATTGTCGAGATTGTAGCCGGCAAAGGCCTGCGCGACATATTTCGCCGCCGACGGCCAGCCCGGCGTGTGGTCGTTGATGACGAGGTCGTTGTCGACCGTCTTCGGGATGTGGACGCAGTGCATTTCGTAGCCGGCGGCTTTCGACGACTCGTTGACGATGTGCACCGTGTCGGAGGAGTCATTGCCGCCGATATAGAAGAAATAGCGCACGTCATGCGCCTGGCAGGCCTTGAAGATCTCCTTGCAATAGGCGGCGTCCGGCTTGTCGCGGGTCGAGAAGAGCGCGCTCGAGGGGGTGTCGGCGACCTGCTTGAGGTTATGCGTCGTCTCCTGCGTGAGGTCGACGAGCTCCTCGTTGACGATGCCGCGCACCCCGTTGAGCGCGCCATAGATGCGGGTGACTTCGGGATATTTGCGCGCTTCGAGCACCGCGCCGGCGAGCGACTGGTTGATCACGGCGGTGGGGCCGCCGCCTTGTGCGATAAGGACTTTTCCCGTCAATTTGGCCATGCGACGCCCCTATTCTTTCCCTTGTGTTTCCGCGCTTTTTCCGTGTGCGAGGGGG
>DASUPI010000226.1:0-3064 GCA_036281135.1 Rhodoplanes sp.
CAGACTGTGGTAGCGCTTGTCGAAAACCACCTGCGCGGCCCCGCGCAGGAAGATCGAGGCGCCGATCGTGATCATGATCAGGCTGACCGCGCTTGCGCCGCGCGCCGTCTCGATCGCGAAGCGATGCAGGGCGAGGCCGACGGCGGTCGCCAGCGCCACCGCGAGGAGAGCGGCGAGCGGGAGCGGAATGCCCGCCGCGGCGAGAAAGACGGTGGCGAGCCCGCCGATCATCACGAACTCGCCTTGCGCGAAGTTGATCACGTCGGAGGCGTTGTAGATCAGGGTGAATCCCAACGCGACCAGGGCGTAGACCGCGCCGACGGTCAGCCCGGAAAAGGCGAACTGCAGGAACTCGGCCATGGCCTACCTGACTTGCTTAGCTTGCGGATTGCGGTGGCGGCAGGCGCGACGGCGTCAAGACCGCCGCGCGTGCGCCGGTGCGCCTCACGAACCGGAGTCGGGAACGAGCGTCCAATCGCCGTTCTTGATCTCGAGCATGCGGAAGGCCGACTGGTCGAGACCCATATGATCGGTCGGCGACATATTGACGACGCCGCCGGTGCTGACGAAGCCCTTCGTCTTTTCGATTTCGTCGCGCAGCTTCGCCTTGTCGAAGCCGCCGGCGCGCTTGGCCGCCTCGACCAGGATCATCAGCGCGTCATAGGCATGGCCGCCGAAAGTGGAGACGTCCTGCTTCGACTTGTCCTGATACGTTTTCGTATAATTGGTGACGATCGCCTTCTGCTTGTCGTTGTCGGGCAGTTTGTCGGCGACGAGCAGGGCGGCGGCCGGCAGGCGCACGCCGTTCGCGGCGTCGCCCGCAAGCTGGATGTACTGCTTCGACGCAACGCCGTGGCTCTGATAGAGCGGCTGCGGAATGGCGAGCTGCCGGTAGTTGCGCGTCACGATCGCGGGCCCCTGGCCGAACCCGGTATTGAGGACGGCCTGCACGCCGGCCTTGCCCTTGATGTTGATGAGCTGCGGCGTCATGTCGGTGTCGCCGGGCCCGTAGGTCTCTTCGTGCGCAATGGTGATGCCGGCAGCGGGCGCGACTTTTACGCATTGGTCGCGCATCGATTTTCCGAACGCGTCGGTGCCGGAAATGATCGCGATGGTCGTCAGATTGCGCTTCTTGAGGTCGGCGAAGACTTTCTCGCACGCCATCTTGTCCGTGTGCGGCGTCTTGAACACCCATTTCTTCACCGGCTCGACGATCGGGATGCCGCCGGCGAGCGAAATGAACGGGACCTGCGCCTCCTCGAACACCGGGATCATCGCCATGGTCGCGCCGGTGGTGGTGCCGCCGATCACCGCGACGACTTTGTCGTCCTCGACCAGCCTCGTGGCGAAGGTGCGCGCGGCGTTGGCGTCGCCGCCATCGTCATAGACGACGAGTTCAAGCTTCTGCCCGTTCACGCCGCCCTGCTTGTTGATCTCGTCGACATACATTTCCAGCGTCTTCTTCTCGGGATCGCCAAGGAAGGAGGCGGGTCCGGTCACCGAGAGGGACGAGCCAATCTTCACCTGCGCAAGGGCGATGCTCGGCGCCCCGACCACGGCAAGCACGCAGGCAGCGGCGGCGAAGCGCTTGACGGAGAAAAGGGAACATGAAGTCACAATCGTCCTCCTAGGGGGGATTTTCGGTGTTTCCTCGAGATCGGTTGGTTCTTTGTTCTACAAGCATCTTGACCGGAGCGCGGGCCGGCCGCAAGTGCCAACAGCCGCGGCTCGGATGCCTAATGAAAATTGCGGCCCTTGGGCAGGGCGGCGCGGGCCTTGGCGGCGGGCGCGATTTCGTCGGTGAGGGCAGGCTCCTCGCGCAGGAGGGCGGCGAGCGAGCTGCCGGCGCGCAGCGGTATGCGGTTTTCCGGGATCGGGCGCTTGACCTCGTCGCAGCGGGCGAGCGTATCGATGCAGCCGGCGTCGGTCGCGAGCCGCTGCAACAGCGGCGTGAGGTCGTCGAGGCGATCGGCGACGACATGGATCACGCCGGATTCGTTCTGCAGCCTGCCGCTGACGCAGACGAGACGCGCGCCGAGCACGATCGGACGAAAGGTCTCGAACACCTGCGGCCAGACGATCGCATTGGCGACGCCGGTCTCGTCCTCCAGCGTCATGAAGATGACGCCCTTGGCGGTGCCCGGACGCTGGCGCACCAGCCGATGCAACTTCGCAGACTCAGACCAGGAGAAACCTCCTCCCGATCAACGCCGGCGATCCGGCCTTGATCGACCTCCCTCTCAAGAGGAGAGGTGATAAAAGAAGGGTAATGCCTTTGCAAAAAATCGAGCGAGCGGCGCAGGCAGGACAGCATGCCGAGCCCGAGCACGTCGATCTTGAGAATGCGCAGCGTGTCGAGATCGTCCTTGTCCCACTCGATGACGGTGCGCTCTTCCAACGCGGCGTTCTCGATCGGCACGAGATCGTCGAGCCGGCCGCGGGTGATGACGAATCCGCCGACATGCTGGGAGAGATGGCGCGGAAAGCCGATCAGTTCGCGGGCGAGCGCGAGCGCCTTGGCAAGGCGCGGATCGGTCGGATCGAATCCGGCGCGGCGCGCATGCTCGTGCGAGATCGCCTCCGGCGACCAGCCCCACAGCGTGCCGGCGAGCGCGCCGATCGCGTCCTCCGACAGGCCGAAAACCTTGCCGACCTCGCGGATGGCGCTGCGCCCGCGATAGCAGATCACGGTCGCGGCAAGCCCCGTGCGCTCGCGTCCGTAACGGGCATAGATGTACTGGATCACCTCCTCGCGCCGCTCATGCTCGAAATCGACGTCGATGTCGGGCGGCTCGCGTCGCTCGGCCGAGACGAAGCGCTCGAACAGAAGATCCGAGCGCTCGGGATCGACCTCGGTGACGCCGAGGCAGTAGCAGACGGCGGAGTTCGCGGCGGAGCCGCGGCCCTGGCAGAGAATGCCCTGCGCGCGGGCAAACCGCACGATGTCATGCACGGTGAGAAAATAGGGCGCGTAGTTCAGTTCGCCGATGAGCGCGTATTCGTGGTCGAGCGCATGGCGGACTTTCGGCGGCACGCCGTGCGGATAGCGCCGGCGCGCGCCCTC
>DASUPI010000227.1:0-9344 GCA_036281135.1 Rhodoplanes sp.
GTCGACACGCTGGGTCTGTTGCTGCACGCCATCGTTCATTCCGCCGGCATTCAGGATCGCGATGGCGGCATCATGTTGCTGGCGACGCTGTTCGGTCAGTTTCCATTCATCGAGAAGCTGTTCGCCGACAGCGCCTATCAAGGCCCGATTTTTGGCAACGCGCTCGCGAAGATCCTGCCTGGTCTCGAAACCGAAATCGTCAAACGATCCGATCAAGCGAAAGGGTTCGTTCGGTTACCCAAGCGCTGGATCGTAGAACGCACGATTGCGTGGCTCAACCGTTGTCGCCGCCTTGCAAAGGACTGGGAAAATCTCAACCGCAATGCCCTCGCGTTCTTGAAACTCGCCTCCATCCGCCTCATGCTGCGAAAGCTTTGTAATCCATGACGAAGTCTTGGGACGGACTCTTAACACCTTTCTTAACACCCGATCGAGTGCCGCTTATTTTAGCCGCTGACCGGCATGGGCCGGTTGTCCGTTACCCCTGCCTTTGATATCGCTGGCCGCGACGAGCGGTACACGGGGCGCTGTCCGCGCTCTCCCGTCAAGTTGAACCAATTCGAACTACCTTCTTCAACGAAGGTGGCGGGGGTATTTTTGTCTGAGCAGAATTGCGGGACTGTCCCGCCGCTACTGCTCGACTCCGGCCCAATCGTGCGCCGGGCGCGCCGACGCGAGCGTCCGGTTCGCGACCTTTGCACCGCCCGCGCGAAGTGTGCGACAAGTTGCAAGACGGATGCGTGCCGGGCTAAGGCTGGCGACAAGAAGGGCGACACGATGATCCGTCTTGAAGGCAGCGCAGGAATGGCACTGGCGTCGACCACCCCCCGACCCCATCCGGTGTCAATTCGTGAATCGTGAAGAGGTGTACGGCCCCGTCCCGGATCGGCTATCCAACAGCAGCTGACGTATCTTCGCTCCACAGCACCAGTCAAAAACGTTCCGCACCAGAAGAACGTTCGGACTTCGTTCTCAAATCCTTCGGGGAAGTCTCAATGAACCAGGTCGAGCCCTACCTGTCTTCGAACCGGATTGCTTATTTCACCATGGAGATCGGGATCCGGCCGGAGATGCACACCTATTCGGGTGGTCTCGGGCTTCTCGCCGGCGATGCTGCCCGGTCGTCGGCAGACCTCACGCTTCCGGTGGTCTTCGTGACGCTCGCCTCGCGCGAAGGGGCGAACCGGCAGGAGATCGATGCCGACGGCAACCAGATCGACGCCCCCGACCCGTGGAACCCCGAGGAATACGCCACCCCGATCGGCGCCATGGTCGCGGTGAGCATCGAAGGCCGGACGGTCTGGATCCGGCCCTGGCTTTACGAGCTGAAGTCGCCGCGCGGACACCAAATTCCGATCATTCTGCTCGACACCAATGTGTCGGAAAACGAAGCGCGCGACCGCACCATCACCAACCGGCTTTATTTCGGCGACCAGCGGGACCGCATCAAGCAGGAAGCCGTGCTCGGCATCGGCGGGGTACGGGTGCTGCGCGCGCTCGGATTCAAGATCGAGACCTATCATCTCAATGAAGGCCATGCGGCGTTCCTGTCTTTAGCGCTGCTCGACCAACATCGCATCACGCCGATTCCGGGCATTCCCGAGCCCTTCAAATACGACGTCCACGCGGTGCGCGAGAAATGCGTATTCACCACCCATACGCCGGTGGAAGCGGGGCATGACAGCTTCGACTATGCCGACGTCCGCCGGATCGTCGGGGACCTGATCGAGATCGACCAGCTCAAATTGCTGGCCGGACGCGACCGCCTGAACATGTCGCAGCTTGCGCTCAATCTCTCGCGCTACGCCAACGGCGTCGCCCGCCGGCATGCCGAGACGGCGCAGCACATGTTTCCGGACTACAAGATCAGCACGATCACGAACGGCGCGCATGTGCGCACCTGGATGCATCCCGCGATCTTCCATCTGCTGAAGAACCTCGTCCCGCATTGGGGACACGAGCCCGAGGACCTGCTCAAGGCGGACCAGGTGGCGCCGGAGGCCCTGTGGGGCGCGCACCAGCAAGCCAAGCGCGAGCTGATCGCACTCATCGAGGACACGGTGGGCGTCAAGATGACGGCGGACGCGCCGCTGATCTGCTTTGCGCGCCGGATGACCGGCTACAAGCGGCCGGATCTCCTGTTCACCAACCCCGATCGGCTGCGCTCGATCAACAAGCGCTATCCGTTCCAGGTGGTCATGGCGGGCAAGTCGCACCCGCGCGACTTCGAGGGCAAAGGAATTATCCGCAAGATTCACCAGGATATGCGGAAGCTCAAAGACATCCCCATGGCATTCATGCCGAACTACGACATGTCGCTGGCGGGCAAGCTCGTGTCAGGCAGCGACGTTTGGCTGAACAATCCCATCCCGCCGCTCGAAGCGTCGGGAACGAGCGGCATGAAAGCGGCCTTCAACGGCGTGCTCAATTTCAGCGTGCTCGACGGCTGGTGGCTCGAAGGCTGGGAAGAGGGCGTCACCGGATGGTCGATCGGCAAGGACGGCAGCGATCCATCCGCCGCGGCGCATGCCGAAGAACTTTACAACAAACTCGAAAATGTCGTGCTTCCGCTGTACTACGATAATCGGGCGCGCTGGATTTGGATGATGCAGCAGACGATCACCAAGATCGGCGCGATGTTCAACAGCGCCCGCATGATGCGGCGCTATGCGACGGAAGCTTATATTCGGTCCTAGTCTTACCCAACTTCATGGTCAATTCACGCACGTCGACGAGCACGGCTAGCGGGGCAGCGACCAGGAGGCAGCAGCAAGAAACAGAGGCCAAACCGTGCCCATCAATCCCTTGAAAGCAGCGCCGATCGCTCGCTCGACGATGGCCTATGTGCTGGCCGGAGGTCGCGGCAGCCGGCTTCATGAGCTTTGCGACAACCGCGCCAAACCGGCCGTCTATTTCGGCGGCAAGACCCGGATCATCGACTTCGCCCTGTCGAATGCCTTCAACTCGGGCATTCATCGCATCGGCGTCGCCACCCAGTACAAGGCGCACAGCCTGATCCGGCACATGCAGCGGGGTTGGAACTTCTTCCGGCCCGAGCGTAACGAAAGCTTCGATATTCTGCCGGCAAGCCAGCGTATTGCGGGCGCGAGCTGGTACGCCGGGACGGCCGACGCCGTCTATCAGAACATCGACATCATCGAGACCTATAATCCCGAATATATGGTCATCCTCGCCGGCGACCACATCTACAAGATGGACCTGGAGCCCATGCTCCACCAGCATCTGGAGCAGAACGCCGACATCACCGTCGCAGCGCTCGAAGTGCCGGTCCGGGATGCGAGCGGTTTCGGCGTCATGCATGTCGACGAGAACGACCTGATTATCGATTTCGTCGAGAAGCCGGAAAAGCCGCCGCATGTGCCGGGCAAGCCGAACCTCGCGCTTGCGAGCATGGGCATTTACGCCTTCAACACGCGCTTCCTCATCGAGCAGGTCCGGCGCGACGCCGCCGACCCGCATTCGGGCCACGATTTCGGCAAGGACATCATCCCCTATCTGGTGAAGTACGGAAAGGCGGTGAGTCACCCCTTCTCCCGCTCCTGCGTGCGCTCGCGCGAGGAAGCCCAGCCCTATTGGCGCGATGTCGGCACGATCGAGTCCTACTGGGAGGCGAATATCGACCTCACCGCGGTCGTGCCGCAGCTCGATCTGTTCGATCACAACTGGCCGATCTGGACCTTCGCGGAAATCTCGCCCCCCGCCAAATTCGTGCATGACGAGCAGGGGCGGCGCGGCATCGCGATCTCCTCGCTGGTGGCGAGCGACACCATCATATCCGGCGCTTCGATCCGCCGCTCACTGCTGTTCACCGGCGCGCGCATCCATTCCTATGTGTTCGTCGACAACTCGGTGATCCTGCCGAATGTCGACATCGCCCGCGGCGCGCGCCTCCGCAACGTGGTGGTCGACAAAGGGGTCCGCATTCCGGCCAAGCTCGTGGTGGGCGAGGATCCGGAGCTCGACGCCAAGCGTTTCCGCCGCACCGAACGCGGCATCTGTCTGATCACCCAGAACATGATCGACCGCTTGTGACAGCGTCGCAGATCAACGTCCTCTTCGTCGTTTCCGAGGTCTACCCGCTGATCAAGACCGGTGGCCTGGCCGATGTGGCGGGCGCCCTGCCAAGAGCGCTGTTGCCCGAGGGCGTGCGCGCGGTGACGCTGACGCCCGGCTATCCGGCCGTGCTCGAGGCACTACCCGCCGGCGAAGTCATCCAGGAGTTTCCCGACCTGTTCGGCGCGCCGGCGCGCCTCGTCTACGGGCGGGCGAACGGCCTCGAGCTGATCGCCATCGACGCGCCGCATCTCTACCGCCGGCCCGGCGGGCCCTATCATGGACCGGACGGCAAGGACTGGGCCGACAACGCGATCCGCTTCGGCGCGCTCAGCCTGGTGGCGGCGCGTATCGGCGCGGGCGAGATCGCCGCGTTCACGCCCGACATTCTCCACGCGCATGATTGGCAGGGCGGGCTCGCGGCCGCCTATCTCCGCTATGGCTATGAGCGCTCGCCGCGCACAGTGATCACGGTGCATAATCTCGCGTTTCAAGGGCTTTTTCCCTCGTCCTTCATGCATCTCTTGAAGCTGCCGCCGCAGGCCTACAGCATGGAGGGCGTCGAGTTCCACGGCGAGATCGGCTTCCTCAAGTCAGCGCTCGCTTTGTCCGACCGCATTACCACCGTGTCGCCGACCTACGCGGCGGAAATCCGCACGCCGGAATTCGGGATGGGCCTCGACGGGCTCTTGCGGGTGCGCACCGAGCGGCTCACCGGCATCCTCAACGGCATCGACTGCAATGTCTGGAATCCCGCCGCCGATCCGTTGATCGCGGCCAATTTCGACGCCCGCAGGATCGCGCCGCGCATCGCCAACAAAGCGGTGCTGAAACGGAAAATGCGACTGGACACGACCGACACGCTTCTGTTGGGCGTGATCAGCCGCCTCACCTGGCAGAAGGGCCTCGACATGCTCGTCGCCGTCCTTCCCACGCTGCTCGCGACCGGCGCGCAGCTCGTGGTGCTCGGGACCGGCGAACGGGCGCTGGAACGGGGATTCACGGATGCCGCCCGTATCCATGAGGGGCGGGTCGGCTGCGTGATCGGCTATGACGAGGAGCTCGCCCATCTGATCCAGGCGGGCGTCGACGCGCTCCTGATGCCGTCGCGTTTCGAGCCGTGCGGCCTGCCGCAGCTTTGCGCGCTGCGCTACGGCACGCTGCCGATCGTCAGCCGTGTCGGCGGGCTGGCCGACACCGTGATCGACTGCAATGAAATGGCGATCGCCGAGGGCTTCGGCACCGGCGTCCAGTTCACGCCGACGGTCGGCATGCTGGAGGCGGCGATCCTGCGCACCACCGCGCTGTGGCGGAATTCGCGCGTGTGGCGCCGCGCGCAACGCAATGCCATGGCCGCCGACGTCTCCTGGCGCCGCCCGGCGCGCCGCTATGCGGAGCTCTATCGCGAACTGCTGGCGGAACGACGCCGGTAGGCGGGCAAAGCCGGCAATCGAACCCGGCCCCGCCGGCGCCGTCACGAGGGCGGCTCATAGGCGTGTCCCGGTTACAGAAAAATATCCGCCTCTTCGGCGCGAGGCGCCCCCTCGCCTTTCTCCGTCACGTTCCTCGCGCCGGTTCGCACAGCAAGTCGTCGAGGTCGAGCGCTGCGGTGTACATGGCGAGTCCGCCCTCTGCTGTACGCGGCCAATCCCGCTCGTCGCGATCCCAGTAGAGTTCGACGCCATTGCCGTCGGGGTCGCGCAGATAGAGCGCCTGACTGACCCCGTGATCGCTGGCGCCCTCCAGCGGAACCCGCGCCGCGATGAGCCGCCTCAAGGCGTCGGCGAGTGCGGCGCGTGTCGGGTAAAGGATTGCGGCGTGGAATAGCCCGGTGGCGCCGGGAGCCGGCGGCGCGCCTCCTTTGCTCTCCCAAGTATTGAGGCCAAGATGATGATGATAGCCGCCGGCGGCCAAGAACGCGGCCTCGTTCCCGAAGCGCTGCTTCAACTCGAAGCCGAGCACGCCGCAATAAAAGGCGAGCGCGCGATCGAGATCGGCGACCTTCAGATGAATATGGCCGATGCGAACGCCCGAATCGATCGGGCGAGGCGTCAGGTGTGGCTCGATCGGCGGCAGAGCGGCGGCTTGTCGACTCACGGCGTGACCCTCGCCAATTCGACCTCGGCAAAGATCACTGGACCGCCGCAATGCGGCTCGAAAAGAAGGAAGGCCGCCAGGCATAGGCGCCGTCCCCTAGCAAAGCCTGCACGACGAGCATCGCCGACCAGAACGCCGGAAACTCCCAGCCGCCGCCTTGGGCCGAGAACAGCCAGCCATTGCCGACGTGCTGCAGGGTGGCGCCGATCAAGATCAGCAGGAGCAGGAGCGCGATCTGCCGTGTCCACAGACCGAGGATAAGCGCAATGCCGCCGCCGATCTCCCCAAGCATGACGAGATAAGCAAAAAAGCCTGGGTAGCCGATGCCTTGGAAGTACCCGACGGTGCCGGGGACGCCAAAGGTCAAGACCTTGAGCAGAAGCCCATGGGCAAGGAGCAGGACGCCGAGGCTGACGCGCAGCAGCAAGGCGGCGTAAGGAGCGTCCGAGCATCGATCATGGCGGCCTCCATCGAGTTGACCTCGTCGCCATCTGGCGTCGGCCAGTGGATTTGAAAATCACGGAAAGTAGGATATCACATCACACCATTGGTGTGAGATGCTTCGATGCTCGATCGCGTCACCGGGATGCAGGTTTTTACCCGGATAGCAGCCCTCGGCAGCCTGTCGGCAGCGGCGCGCGCGCTCGGCATGTCGCAGACGATGGCGACCAAGCACCTTTCGGCGATCGAGGCTCGTCTCGGCGTCAGACTGTTGCACCGGACAACGCGCCGGCTCACGCTCACGGAAGCCGGGCGCAATTATCTCGACGCGGTCGAGCGCATCCTGGACGAGATCGAAGAAGCGGAAGCGGTCGCGTCGGTCGAAGCGATCGAGGTGCGTGGGACCTTGCGGCTCAATGCCCCGGTCTCGTTCGGCGTCCGTGAGATCGCGCCCCTGCTCCCGGAATTCGCACGCGCGCATCCCCTGCTCACGATCGATCTCGGCCTCAATGACCGTCGAGTCGACCTTGTCGAGGAAGGCTGGGATCTCGTCGTCCGGATCGGCAGCTTGACCGGTTCGACCATGGTCGTGCGTCGACTCGCGCCCTGCCGCATGGTCGTTTGTGCCGCGCCGGATTATCTCGCAAGGCACGGCGAGCCGCGCACAATCGCCGATCTCACGCAGCAAAACTGCCTCGGCTACACGTTGTCACGCATCGTCGGCGCGGAACGCTGGTCGTTCGGACGCGACGGAGCGACGAGCGTACCGGTGAGCGGCAATCTAAAAGCCACCAGCGGAGATGCGCTGGTGGCGGCCGCGATCGCCGGCCAGGGCATCATTTACCAGCCGACATTTCTCGTCAGCCGCGAAATCGCGGCCGGTCGGCTCCGGCCGCTGAAACTTGATCATGACCCGGTCGAACTCGACGGCATCTTTGCCGGCTACCCGTCCGATCGCCGCCCGCCCGCCAAGGTTCGCGCCTTCATCGAGTTCCTGTCAGCGCGCTTCGGACCGGCGCCGCCGTGGGATCGTGGATAGCGATCGGCCAAAGCCCTTATCAATCAATCCCATAAACCAAATCATTCGTCCCGGGTCACAAGGGCGGCGCGTTGGCCTCCCGGTTGCAAAAAATGCTGGCCTCTTCGAGATCGAGCTCGCGCTCGATCAGCCGGCGGGATTCGTCGGTGATCTCGCCCTTGCGAAGGAGCTCATGCAGATATTCGCGCTCGGCCCTGATCAGTTCGAGCTGAAGCTGCGCGCTGATCGCCGCGGTCTCGAAGCCGTCCGCAAGCGTCTTGGGAAGCCCGAGCGTCCGCCGGTGGTTGCGCGCGCTCAGGAGCTTCGCCACCTGCGCTTTGAGCTCGGATGCGCCCGCCAGCGTTTGAAGTCGGCGCTCGGCAGCGGCGAGCGCTTCGTGTCGCGCGCGCAGTTCCGCCTCCTTCTCCTCCTGCCGCTCACGCCCGGCCATTTGCGGCAGACGCAACCACCGGGCGACCGCGGGCATCAGCAGGCCCTGGCCGACCAGCGTCAGGATGATGACCCCGAAAGCGATGAAAAGGATGTCGTCGCGATAGGGAAAAGGCGCGCCGTTCTGCACGGTGAGCGGAATGGCGAGGGCGGCGGCAAGCGACACCACGCCGCGGATGCCGATGAAGGCGAGCATGAAGGGCATCCGCCACGGCGGCGAGGGGTCGCGGCGCCGTATCGCCGGAACGAGCAGACGCGGGAGATAGGTCGCCGGGAACACCCAGACGAACCGGGCGAGGATACAGATGATCGTCGTCACCACGACGCCGAGCAGAAGCTCGCGCAGCGATGTCGCGCTGATGCGTTCGAGCAGCGTGCGCGCCTGCAGCCCGGTCACGAGGAAGACGAAGCCCTCGATCAAATAGATGAGCAGGTCCCAGAAAAAGATGCCCTGCAACCGCGTCGCCGCCGAGATCAGGCGCGGGCCGTTCCAGCTCACATAGAGCCCGGCGGCGACGGTCGCGAGCACGCCGGAGCCGCCGAGATGCTCGGGAATCCAATAGGCGAAGTACGGCGTCATCAGCGACAGCGTGATCTCGACGCGCGAATCGCGCGCCCAGTGGCGCAGGCGCAGGCTGACCCAGCCGACGCCGAGACCATAGGCAATCTCGCCCACCACGATCGCGCCGAACGTGCCCACCGCGTCCGGCAACGAGAACGCGCCCGTGCTGATGGCGGCGACCGCGAAGCGGTAGAGGACGAGCGCGGTCGCGTCGTTCGCGAGCCCCTCCCCTTCGAGCACGACGACGAGCCGCCGCGGCAGGCCGAGCCGCCGCGCCAGCGTGAGCGGCGCGACCACATCGGGCGGCGATACGATGGCGCCGAGCAGGAAGCCGATGCTCCAGGGCAGCCCGAGCAGGTAATGCGCCGCCGCCGCCACGGCACAGGTCGTGAAGACGACACAGCCGAAGGCAAGCAGCGCGATCGGCCGCAGGTTGAAGCGGAACTCGCGCCAGCTCATTGCGACGCCGGCCGAATAGATGAGCGGCGGCAGCACGATCAGCAGCACGAATTGGGGCGACAACTCGACCGGCGGAATGCCGGGAACGAGGGCGAGCGCGACGCCGACGACCACGAGCAGGATCGAGGGCGCGGTGTTGAGCCGCCGCGCGAGCAATGCGACCGCCGCCAGCACGGCCAGCAGGGACAGGAAGGTCTCGTAATGAACCGTCGCCGTCATCGCCCCAAACTGGGCGTACTCTGC
>DASUPI010000228.1:0-3558 GCA_036281135.1 Rhodoplanes sp.
GATCGCGCGATTGATGAACGATGCGGCAGGCGTCGCGCAAGGGGTGCGGCGCGAGGTCGAGACCGTCATGCGCAGCCAAGGCGAAAAAATCCTGCGCGAGATGGACGTCGTGCGGCGCGAGGAGTTCGAGGCGGTCAAGGAAATGGCGCAGGTCGCCCGCGAGGAGAACGAGGCTCTCAAGGCGCGCATCGCGGCGATCGAAGCAAGACTCGGGATCGGCGGCGGCGAGGGCGAAAGCATGCCGCCCCCTACGCCCTGAGCGACCTTAACGCTCCTCTGACGGGCCGGGGCGCAAGCTGCGGGGAGTCCGCCGTTCCTTGTCAATGCGGGTGATCCTGTTCTATAAGCCCGCACCCGTGGCCGCGTTGCCCATCGTCACCCCGGCCGCACGCCGCTCACGCGGCTTTTTCTTTTCTCGATGCGAAGACGGGTCGCCGCTGCGGCGTGGGCCCGTTCAGGGAAGGATGCGACAATGGCGAGGGTCAACGAGTTGAAGGCGACGGCCCGGCCGGGGACTGGCAAGGGGGCCGCGCGCGCCGTGCGTCGCGAAGGCCGCGTGCCGGGTGTGATCTATGGCGACGACCAGCCGCCGCTCGGCATTTCGGTTGACCAGGACGAGCTGCGCCAGCGCATTTTCAGCGGGCGTTTCCTCACCAGCATTTTCGAAATCGACATCGACGGGGCCAAGCATCGCGTGATCCCCCGCGATTTCCAGCTCGATTCGGTGCGCGACCGTCCGCTGCATGTGGATTTCCTGCGGCTGGGCGAGGGCGCGACCATTCGCGTACGCGTCCCGGTTCGGGTGCGCAACGCCGATCTTTCACCCGGGGTCAAGCGCGGCGGCACGGTCAATATCGTCGCCCATTCGGTCGAGGTGCAATGCCCGGCCGAGGCGATTCCGGAGGCGATCGAGGTCGATCTCACCGGGCTCGAAATCAACTACTCCAAGCATCTGAGCGACATCGAGCTGCCGGCGAATGTCCGCGTCATCGGCCGGGCCGACCCGACGCTCGTCACCATCGTGCCGCCGTCCGGCTACGCCGAAGAGATCAAGGCGGCGCAGGAAGCGGCTGCTGCCGCCGCTGCCGCCGCGGCGGCTCCGGCTGCGCCGGGCGCAGCGGCGCTGGGCGCCGCTCCGGGCGCTGCGGCGGCTCCGGCTGCGGGCGCCGGCGGCGGGGCCGAAAAGGAAAAGAAGTGAGGCGATCGGCGCGTTAGGTCCTCCGATCGGGGTCGGGGATGCGGCTTCTGGTCGGGCTCGGCAATCCGGGTCAGCGCTACGCGGGCAACCGCCACAATATCGGTTTCATGATCGTCGACGCGATCGCGCGCCGGCACGACCTCTCGCCCTGGCGACGGCGGTTCCATGGCCTCGCCGCCGAAGGCCAGGTGGGGGGCGAGCGCGTCCTGCTGCTCAAGCCGGAAACCTTTATGAACGACTCCGGCCGCGCCGTCGCCGAGGCGGCGCATTTCTACAAGCTCGAGCCGGCTGACATCATCGTGTTCCACGACGAGATCGACCTTCCGCCGGCAAAGGTCCGGGTCAAGGCCGGCGGCGGGACGGCCGGCCACAATGGCATCCGCTCGATCGCCGGTCATATCGGCAGCGCGTTCCGCCGGGTGCGCGTCGGCGTCGGGCATCCAGGCGTGCGTGAAATGGTCGAGTATTACGTCCTCCAGGACTTCGCCAAGGCCGAGCGGGATTGGGTCGAGGCGCTGTGCGCCACAATCGGAGACAATGCGGGCCTCGTGGCCAAGGGCCAGGACGCGAGCTTCCAGAACAAGGTCCATCTCGCCCTTCAGGCGAAGGGTTTCCTCGATCCGGAAGATCAGAAGGCCGGGCCGAAGCCCTCCGGATAAGCTGACGCGGAAAAACGGAAACGAACGCCATGGGCTTCAAATGCGGCATTGTCGGCTTGCCGAATGTCGGCAAGTCGACGCTGTTCAACGCGCTGACCGCGACCGCGGCGGCGCAGGCAGCGAACTATCCGTTCTGCACGATCGAGCCGAATGTCGGCGAGGTGGCGGTGCCCGACCCGCGGCTCGACGCCCTCGCCCGCCTTGCGAAATCGGCAGCCATCGTGCCGACCCGCCTTGCCTTCGTCGACATTGCAGGTCTAGTGCGCGGCGCCTCCAAGGGGGAAGGGCTCGGCAACCAGTTTCTCGCCAATATCCGCGAGGTCGACGCGATCGCGCATGTGGTGCGCTGTTTCGAGGACGCCGACGTGACCCATGTGGAGGGCCATGTCGATCCCATCGCCGACATCGAGACCGTCGAGACCGAGTTGATGCTCGCCGATCTCGATAGCCTCGAGCGGCGGGTCGACCTCCTGGAGAAGAAGGCGAAGACAGGCGACAAGGAGGCCAAGGAGACGCTCGCCCTCGTTAACCGCGCGCTCGCCTTGCTGCGCGTCGGGAAGCCCGCCCGCCTCACCGAACGTCGGCCCGAAGAGGAGAAGACGTTCCGCCTGCTCGGCCTGCTGACCGCCAAGCCGGTGCTCTATGTGGCCAATGCGGACGAGGCCTCGGCCGCGACCGGCAACGCCTATTCGCGGGCGGTCGAGGCGCGCGCACAAGCCGAAGGGGAGGGCGTGGTCGTCATCTCGGCGCAGATCGAGGCGGAGATCGCCGTTCTCCCGCCCGCGGACCGGGCCGAATATCTCGCCGCGATCGGCCTCGCCGAGCCCGGCCTGAACCGGCTGATCCGCGCCGGCTATGCGCTGCTCGACCTGGTCACGTTCTTCACGGCCGGACCGAAAGAGGCGCGGGCCTGGACGGTCACGCGCGGGACCAGGGCCCCGCAGGCGGCCGGCGCGATCCACACGGACTTCGAGCGCGGCTTCATCCGCGCCGAGACGATCGCCTATGACGATTATGTCGGGCTGGGCGGCGAGGCCGCGGCGCGCGACGCCGGCAGATTGCGGCTCGAAGGCAAGGATTACGCGGTCGCCGACGGCGACGTGATGCACTTCCGTTTCGCCACTTGAACTCGCGTCGAAACGCGGCCGAACTTGGCCGAAGATGCCACAATCGAGCCTTGTGCACCGCCCGCCTGCTCCCTAACTACGGCTCACCAGGAGGGCTGCCATGGATCCGCTCAAACTCGTCGCAGTCGACCACGAGGACCTCGACGTGGTCGCGACCCATCTCCAGGACGCGGTGGTCAAGATCGGCGACATCCACTGGCGACCCAGCGAAAAGCGGCTGGTGATGGGCCTCAACCGATTCGACTGGGAATGCGCCCTGTGCGGTCAGCCGCACTTCCAACGCCGTCGCACCGCGCTCCGTTTCGAGCAGGTCAATGCCTGCAAGTGCCGCAATATGAGTGCGCAGGACAAGGACATGGTCCTGAACCTGCTGACGATCGAGTTCGACCAGAAGGACGCGCCGAGCGGCAGCATCATGCTTCTTTTCTCCGGCGGAGCGGAGCTGCGGCTCGATGTCGAGTGTCTGGAGGCGGAGCTTGCCGACCTCGGCCCGGTATGGGATACGACCTGTTGTCCGGCGCACGAAGACGAC
Source organism: Rhodoplanes sp. (assembly GCA_036281135.1). Lineage (GTDB taxonomy): Bacteria > Pseudomonadota > Alphaproteobacteria > Rhizobiales > Xanthobacteraceae > Rhodoplanes. Next base: position 3,517 of record DASUPI010000228.1, read on the forward strand.
TTGACGATCGCGTAAGCTCCTCCGTCGTTTTACGGCGCGTCC
>DASUPI010000229.1:0-3855 GCA_036281135.1 Rhodoplanes sp.
CGCATCCGAATCGAGCACGCCCGCGAGCACCATCGGCTGGTTGGCGACGAAGCCGACCGTACGGCCGGCGATCCGGCCGAAGCCGATGACGATGTTCCGGGCAAAGGAGGCGGACAGTTCGAAGAAGTCGCCCTCGTCCACCACCTTCAGGATCAATTCCTTGATGTCGTAGGGCTTGTTCGGGTTCTCCGGGATCAGCGTGTCGAGCGACTCTTCCGCCCGCTCGACATCGTCGAAGGTTGGCCAATCGGGAACCCCGCCGCCGCTATGGGCCGGCAGGAAGTCGATGAACCGGCGCATCTGCAGAAGACAGTCGACGTCGTTCTCGAAGGCGCCGTCGGCGACCGCCGATTTGGTGGCGTGCACGCTCGCGCCGCCGAGTTCCTCGGCGGTGACCACCTCGTTCGTCACCGTCCTCACCACCTCGGGGCCGGTGACGAACATGTAGCTCGTATCGCGCACCATGAAGATGAAGTCGGTCATCGCCGGAGAGTAGACGTCGCCGCCCGCGCACGGGCCCATGATCACCGAAATCTGCGGGATGACCCCGGAAGCGAGCACGTTGCGTTTGAACACTTCGCCGTAGCCGCCCAGCGCCGCGACGCCCTCCTGGATGCGCGCGCCGCCGGCGTCGAACAGGCCGATGATTGGCGCCCGCGCCTTCACCGCCATGTCCTGTATCTTGGTCATTTTCTGCGCGTGCGATTCGGACAGCGAGCCGCCGAACACGGTAAAGTCCTTGGCGAACACGAACACCGCGCGGCCGTTGACCGTACCCCAGCCGGTCACCACCCCGTCGCCGGGTATCCTGGTCTTCTCGGCACCGAATTCGGTCAACCGGTGCTCGACGAACATGTCGTATTCTTCGAACGACTGGTGATCCAGCAGGAGATTGATGCGCTCCCGCGCGGTCAGCTTGCCCCGCGCATGCTGCGCTTGGATCCGCGCCTCGCCGCCGCCGAGCCGTGCGCCGGCCCGCCGCTCTTCCAGTTTCTCCAGGATGTCCTTCATGCCGTCACACCCGCCCAAAGTTGGAACGTATCTTCCATGCGAAGAAGCCGTTCTGGGTTCTTGTATTGTCGATGTTTTTCACGATGACAATGGCGCCGCACCGGCCCCCGGCGGGCATTTAGATTTGTCAGAACTACGTCAATAGCACGCCACTCGCATCGCCGCGAGGGCGCTGCAACGAAAATTGGCGCCGCCGACGCTTTCACGACCTCGTCGCTCACGGTCACTCGGTGAGGGCCTGGCCGAAGCCCATGACCTTGGCCGCCGTGTCCTTGGCCGCCGTGTCCTTGAACATCGAGGTGCTCGACCAGCATGCGGCGCGCCGACCTACTGTGACACCGCGGGGTCGAGGCGCAGCACGCAAGCAGCGGCATCGAATTCGGCGCGACGCTCCGCGCGGCGCGCGCGCGCGGTGTCGTCGCGGCCCCAGAGTTCCTGGTTCCAGTCTTCGTCGACATGCGCCGCCGACCAGGCGGCGTCGCTAGAAATCGCCTGATCGGAAACGGCGAGCGCGATCAGCGCCGATCCGGTCAGCGTCGTCATCACATGCACGGCGCCCAGCCGCCACGCGCTGGTTGGAATTAGCCGGCGCATGGCGTCCACCGCCGATTCTGGCTGAGTCACGAAAACAACGCCCTGTGCGAGCAAGAAGCGAGCGCCGTGCGCATCGCGCGCCCAGGCAAGGATCGGGTCCCATTGGTCGTGCTGGCGCGCCACCAGTCGCTCAGGCCCCTCGGCGCGATAGAACAGAAGGTCGGACGCGATATATTTTGCGATGTCCGCCGCAACGTCCGCATGCGCAGCCGCAACCGCATCGATGATGGTGTTGGCAAGGCGCGTCAGCGGCAGCTTGGCCGCTTCGATGAATTCGCCCTGGCTCTGCCATTCGGCGGCGGCCCGTTCGGCCAGCGGCAGCGTCGGAAAGGCGAGTGGGTGGCGCGCCGGGGTCCGCACCGGCTTTCCGTCAAGCTCGACCGCAAACGCTCCCGCCGATTCGCGCACCGTCGCGGTTGCGTAGAACCGCCGCCGCAGCGCGCGCGTGTTCCGTGTCACCGCCTCGTTCGGATCGGCGACGGGTTCGCCGAACATATCGTCGAAGAGATCGACCATGCGTGATGCGCCAACGCGCGCGGAACTCCCGAAGTGGCCCGCGAGACAGGAAACAATTCAGCACACCGCACGTTCCTCACCAAGGGCGTCCGTGCCGCCCCCTCGTCGGCCCTTCCGCTCGACTGCACGGATCAGCCTGGTTAGAAGCCTTGAGCGGCGGCTAATTACTCCCGACATCCCGCCTGGGCTGTTCGGAGGCATTGCACATAGGAGTAAGAGATGAGAGCAAAAGGTACGGCAATATTGGCAGTCGCAGCGGCCGGGCTGATCGGGCTCACATTGACCGCCACCCCGTCCTACGCTCAGCGCGGCTTGCGCGGCGCTGCCTTTGGCGGCGGCGGAGGCTGGCGCGGCGGCGGCTGGGGCGGAGGCTGGCGTGGCGGATACGCCGGCGGCGGCTGGCGCGGGGGATATGCCGGATACGGCGGGGGCTGGCGCGGCGGCTACGGTGGCTGGCGCGGTGGCGGCTGGCGTCCGGGGCTCGCTCTCGGGGCGGCCGCGGTCGGCATTGGCGTCGGCCTCGCCGCAACTTCGGGCTGGGGATATTCCGGCTATGGCTACGGCGGGTACGGCGGGTACGCTTATCCCGGCTATTACGGGTACGCCTCGTATCCCGGCTGCTTGCGCCAGGTGTGGTGGGGCGGCACGTGGCGCTGGGTCAACTACTGCTGACCTGAATCGATCACAGAAACGAGCAATCCGAACCTTCTCCCGGCAATCGGGAGAAGGTTCTTCTTTTCTACCGCGACGAAGGTTGAGTGAATTCTGGTAGGCTGATTCGCCCGTCCTGCTTGCGGAGACATAGCGTTGGCGGTGCGCCGCACAACAGCATTCGCAGTGCAACGAACACAATCTTTCTTTATGTGGCTAACGGTCGCGCCGTCGACAAAAATTGACCAGATTGCGCTGTCACCACGCTGACGCCGCTATCATAAATCCTACATGATTATTACGCTCGCGCTCTGTGCGGTCGTAAAGGCCTGACATGAAACCGACCAACATCTCGGACCCCGACTATTTCCACAAAGTGGTCGATTGTCAGTGGGCCTGCCCCGCGCACACGCCCGTCCCCGAATATATCCGGTTGATCGCCGCCGGCCGTTACGGCGACGCCTATCTGATCAATTGGCGATCCAACGTTTTCCCCGGCATCCTTGGCCGCACTTGCGACCGCCCGTGCGAACCTGCGTGTCGGCGCGGCCGCGTGGAGAGCGAGCCGGTCGCGATCTGCCGCTTGAAGCGCGTCGCGGCCGACTACAAAGAGGACATTCGCGCCCGCCTGCCGCGGCCGGCCGCGCGCAGCAACGGCAAGCGCATCGCGCTCGTCGGCGCGGGTCCCGCCTCGTTGACGGTCGCGCGCGATCTCGCGCCGCTCGGCTATTCGTGCGTCATGTTCGACCAGGATCCCCAGGCCGGCGGCATGATGCGCACGCAAATTCCGAAATTCCGCCTGCCGACATCGGTGATCGACGAGGAGTGCGGCTACGTGCTCGACCTCGGGGTCGAGTTCGTCGGTGGGCGCCGCATCGACAGCCTGAAGGCCCTGCTTGCCGAAGGCTATGATGCCGTTTTCGTCGGCTGCGGCGCGCCGCGCGGACGCGATCTCGACATTCCCGGCCGCAAGAAGTCCGCCGGCCATGTCCATATCGGAATCGATTGGCTCGCGAGCGTCTCCTTCGGCCATACCAGCAGGATCGGCAAGCGCGTGATCGTGCTCGGCGGCGGCAACACGGC
>DASUPI010000230.1:0-12905 GCA_036281135.1 Rhodoplanes sp.
CGCCGAGCCGGGAGCGCTGATCGGCTTCGCCGGGCCGCGCGTGATCGAGCAGACCATCCGCGAACGCCTGCCGGACGGATTCCAGAAAGCGGAGTATCTCAAGGCGCACGGCATGGTCGACATGGTCGTGCAGCGCCAGGATTTGCGCGCGACATTGGCGCGGCTGTGCCGCCTGCTCACCAAGGCGCCGCCGCCGCCGTCGCGCAACACGCTGCCGGCAGTGACGGAACAGGCGTGAGAAGGCCGCTGCCGAGGAGCCCGCAAGTGAGAGTGTCGAGATGACCGCATTGCCGGCGGCGCCGGTCGGGTCGATTCTCGCCCGGCTTCTCGCGCTTCACCCGAGACGCATCGATCTTTCGCTCGATCGCATGTGGCGCATGCTCGCCGCGCTCGACAATCCCCAGGATCAACTGCCGCCGGTCATCCATGTCGCCGGGACAAACGGCAAAGGCTCGACGATTGCGTTCATGCGCGCAATGCTCGAAGCCGCGGGTCAGAGCGTGCACGTCTACACCTCGCCCAATCTCGTGCGCATCAATGAGCGCTTCCGGCTCGGCCGCCGGGGCGGCGGCGTGCTGGTCGGCGACAGTGAACTCGGCGAGGCGGTCGAATTCTGCGAGCGCACGAACGGCGCAGCGCCTATCACCATCTTCGAGATCGAGACCGCCGCCGCCTTTCGGCTGTTCGCACGCCATCCCGCCGACGTGCTGCTGCTCGAAGTGGGGCTCGGCGGCCGTCTCGACGCCACGAATGTGATCAAGCGCCCGCTCGCGACCGTCATTACCTCGGTGTCGCTGGACCACATGGATTTTCTCGGCGACTCGATCGAGATGATCGCGGCCGAGAAGGCGGGGATCATCAAGCGCGATGCGCCGACGGTGATCGCCCGGCAGAGCGAAAATGCGCTCGCGCCGCTTCTCGCGCGCGGAGAAGAGGTTGGGGCGGTGCTGCATGTCGCCGGGCAGGACTGGGTCTCCGGCGAGGAGCGCGGCCGCCTCGTGTACCAGGACGCGGGCGGATTGCTCGACCTTCCTGCACCGCGCCTGTTCGGCCGGCATCAGTTCGATAATGCCGGCGCCGCGATCGCGGCCCTGCGCGCGGCCGGCATCAAGTTGCCGACCAAGGCCTATGAAGAAGGCTTGGTGAAAGCCGAGTGGCCGGCGCGCATGCAGCGGCTGGCCGCCGGCAGGCTGGTCTCCCTCCCGCCCGCGGGCAGCGAGCTCTGGCTCGACGGCGGACACAACGTAGACGCCGGCCGGATGGTGGCCGCCGCGCTCGCCGATCTTGAGGAGCGCGTGTCGCGTCCGCTCGTGCTGCTGGTCGGCATGCTGGCCACCAAGGACGCGGCGGGCTTCCTGCGCAATTTCGTCGGCCTGGCGCGCCGGCTGATCGCGTTGCCCATCCATCAGGACAAGGCCCTGCCGGTCGAAACGATCGCCGCGGTCGCGCGCGAGATCGGCATCCCGGCGGACGCGAGCGACGGGCTCACAGCGGCGTTGTCCGGGATCGGCAGGCTCGGTCTCGTGCCCGCGCCGCGCATTCTGATTACCGGCTCGCTCTATCTTGCCGGCGAGGCGCTCGCCGCCAACGGCACATGGCCGGAGTGACACGTGCCTGTTCCCGGGACACGATGTCACGAGCGCGCCCGCTCAGCGCTGGTCCGCGCCGACAGCGTCGGCCACATGGGCGAAACCGTCGGCGCGCAGGAGGCGGGCGAGGTCGCGCTTGATTGCCGCGACCAGGCCGGGCCCGTGAAACACGAGCGCGGTGTAGAGCTGCACGAGCGACGCGCCGGCGCGGATCTTCGCATAGGCGTCGGCCCCGCTCGAAACACCGCCGCAGCCGATGATCGGAATCCGCCCGTCGGTAAAACGATAGATGCGGCGCAGACACTCGGTCGACGGCGCCATCAATGGGCGGCCCGATAGGCCTCCCGCTTCGCTCCGATGGCGGCTCTTGAGCGTTGTCGGTCGCGCGAGCGTGGTGTTGCCGACGACGAGGCCGTCGATCCCGGTCGCAAGCGCCACGTCGGCGATGTCGCGCAGTTGATCGTTGTCGAGATCGGGCCCGACCTTGGCGAGCAGCGGCGGGGGACGCAGCCGCGCGGGCGCCGCGCGCGCGCGGGCGGCAAGCACCCGTCGCAGCAGATCCTCGATCGGCGCACGCGCCTGCAGGTTGCGCAGTCCGGGCGTGTTGGGAGACGAGACGTTCACGACGATGTAGTCGGCGAAGGGCGTGACCGCGGCGACGCCCTTCTCGTAGTCGGCGGCGGCATCGGCCGTGTCGCGGTTCTTGCCGACATTCGCGCCGGCGATCCCCGGCGCGCGCGAAACTTTGCGGCGGGCGGCGAGACGCTGCGCAAAGACTGCAAGACCCTCGCTGTTGAAGCCGAACCGGTTGATGACGGCCTCGTCTTCGTCCAGCCGGAACAGCCGCTTGCCCGGATTGCCGGGCTGTGGCGCGGGGGTCGCCGTGCCCGCCTCCACAAAGCCGAAACCGCAGCCGAGCATCGGGTCGATCACTTCGGCATGCTTGTCGAAGCCGGCGGCAAGGCCGATCAGATTGGAGAAGGCGAGCCCCCAGACCTGCGTCGCCAGGACCGGATCGTCAGGCTCGGGGTCCGCGCGCAGGAGCTCGCGCTTCAACGCCGCGATTGCGAGCCGGTGCGCCTGCTCCGGATCGATGAGATGCAGCGCGGGACGCGCGAGGCGGTAGAGCAGATCGTGCATGCTACTCCGCGGCGGGCTTGGCGATGCCGCCATGCGCCTTCGACCAGCCGGCCGGGTCGTGCATGAACGTCTCGACCTCCGCCAGCATTTTCGGTTCGAACCGGTCGCTCGCCTTGGCGACGGCGATGACGTCCCACCATGTCGCAAGCGCATGCAGCCTGACGCCGAGATCGCCGAGGATCTGCCGGCTCTCGGGGAAAATATCGTAGAAGAAGAACACGAGGATATGCTCGACCCGTCCGCCCGCCTCGCGCAGGGCATTGCAGAAATGCACTTTGCTGCGCCCGTCGGTCGTCATGTCCTCGACCAGCAGCACGCGCTGGCCTTCATTGAGCTGGCCCTCGATCAGCGCGTTGCGGCCGAACCCCTTCGCCTTCTTGCGCACATAGAGCATCGGCAGAGCGAGCCTGTCGGCCATCCAGGCGGCGAATGGGATGCCCGCCGTTTCACCGCCCGCGACGCTGTCGAACTGCTCGAGCCCCGCCTCGCGGAACAGGGTCGCCACGCCGAAATCGACCAGCGCCGTGCGCGCGCGCGGGAAGGAGATCAGGCGTCGGCAGTCGGTATAGACCGGGCTGGCCCAACCGGAGGTGAAGATGAAGGGCTTGTCCGTCATGAAGCGGACCGCCTCCACCTCGATCAGCGTCTTCGCCGTGAGTTCGGCCATCATCGTCTTGTCGGGAAACGAGGCAGAGCGCGTCATGCGGTCTCCAGGCTTTGCTCGATCGTCGGCTGCGCGCGTGACCATCTTTGAAGAGAGATGGATTGCCGGGTCAAGGCCGGGAGAGCCGCGCTCAGTCGCTCTCGCAGTCTTCCACCACCCGCCAGGGAAGGGTCTCGCCGCCGCGATAGGGGGTGACACGCTCCTCTGGCCCAGCGACCCCGATATGCTCCGGCACGGTCCAGGGCGTGCGTTCGAGGGTGATCGTGCCCTCGTTGGGCGGCAGACGGTAGTGCCGGGGCCCGTTCAACGCGGCGAAGGCCTCCAGCCGGTCGAGCGCGTTCGCCTCCTCGAACACCTGCGCGTAGGTCGCGAGCGCGACGGGCGCGTTGAACACCCCGGCCGAGCAAACCGGCGCATATTTGCGCTTGACCTCATGCGGCGCGGAATCGGTGCCGAGGAAGAAGCACGCGTCCCCGGAGGTCGCGGCCTCGCGCAGCGCGGCGCGGTCGGCGGCGGTCTTGACTACCGGCATGCAGTAGAGGTCGGGCCGAAGCCCCGCGCCGAGCATGTCCGTGCGCGTCTCCATCAGATGGTGCGGCGTGATGGTGCCGGCGAGCCGGGGCGCTGCGCTGCGCACCACGTCCACCGCCTCTTTCGTGGAGAGATGTTCAAGGATCATGCGCAGGCCGGGAAACGCTTCGAGGAGCGGCAATAGCGTGCGGTCGATGAACACGCGCTCGCGGTCGAACACATCGACGCCGTGGCCGGTGTCCTCGCCGTGCATCAGGAGCGGCATGCCGATCTTTTCCATGCGGGCGAACACGGGGTAGATTTTGCCGATATCGGTGACCCCTGACGCCGAATTCGTGGTGGCGTGCGCCGGATAGAGCTTCGCGCCCGCAAATACGCCGTCGCGGAACCCGTGCTCGATGTCGTCCGGATCGGTCCCGTCGGTGAGATAGCAGGTCATCAGCGGCGTGAACGCCGCGCCGGCGGGAAGCGCCGCCAAGACGCGCTTGCGATAGGCGATCGCGTCCGCGGTGGCCGTGACCGGCGGAACGAGGTTCGGCATCACGATCGCGCGGCCGAAATGCCGCGCCGTGAACGGCAGCACGGCCGCCAGCATGGCGCCGTCCCGCACATGCAGGTGCCAGTCGTCCGGTCGGCGGATGGTGATGCGCTTCGTCATTTCCAGATACCGCGCCGGACTGGCCGTTTCCGTTCGTTCACCGCGAGGGGAGGGACCATTCCCCTTTCAGTGTTCTTGCCTGCCGGCATTCCGCATGCAAGGCCGGGTCGGTCAAAACGCGTCAGACAACGGTTCACCGCAATGCCGTGTGGCTGGACACTGATCCCAATGACTGGCGGTCCGTTGGCGTGCGAACTCGCTTCGTCAGCCCAACATCGCTTTCAGTGCCGTAGCCGCCGACGAATAGCCGCCGCGGGCACCGTCGATGAAATGGACGTGGTCGCTGTCGATCGGTGAAGGCGCGAAGCAGGTCATCAGCGCGGCGTCCTGACGGTGCAGCCCGTAACAGACCTTTCCCGCCGCCGCCGCCGCCGCGAGGCGCGTTTCGATGGAGTCGGCGAGGTCGGGCTCGCAGTCGATGACCATCCGCAAGTCGTCGTCGAATTTTCGATAATCGGAGTTCTCGATCACTTGCCGCAGATAGATCGCGGGCACGAAAGCGCCTACTCGAATTCCATACCGCATGATTACGAAATAAACGAAGTTCCAGGCGAGGACGACGCCGTGCTGGACGAACAGCGGCACGCCGGGACGGCGCACGGCGCGCGCCTCGAGTTCGGCGCCGGTCGGCGGCCAGTTCAGCGTGGGGCCGGCCGCCGAGATCGGCGTGGACCCACTCGGGCTGTGTTCGACCAGCGCGATGACTTCTTCGATCGCGGTACGAAAGGCTTCGGGGCTCGCCCCGGCGGCCGGCGCCACCACCAGCGAGAGCACGAGCCCGCGCGCCGCCGGAATCTCGGCGAACCGGCACGACAGGCCGGTGAGGTCGGGACGAGCGCTGGGGGGAGCCGGCGCCACCGTGAACTCGCCCCGTTTCATGGCGGCTTCGGCCCACCGCAGACCGCCACCAGAGAACATCGCATAGGAGACGTTGGGGGAGGGCGCAAAACGCGCTACGCTAACGTCGAAGCCGTGTGCGCGTATGCTGGCGACGGGCACCAGCGCGACGCGCATAACAAGGTCGATCTCGTTCTTGACCCATGCCGCGGTCGCAGCGAGCGCGGCGCTCGCTTGCTCGATGTCGCGCGGCGGCACCGCGAAGCGCGCGCCGTCCCCGCCGAAGACGTAGGGGAAGTCGCAGCCATCCAGCGCATTCTTGATCGCAGCGATCACGGCTGCGCCAGCCATGTTCACCGCCTTGTAGCGGTTCTCGCGGATGGCCTTGGTCGACTGCACGATGTCGGACACGCCGATCGTCCAGTCATCCGGCAGACGCTTGTAGAACGCCGGCTCCATCACGCCGCCGAAGTCACGGAAGACGGGAATGTTTGTGTAGAATGAATTGTTGTTGTTGGTCGCGCTCATCGCTTCAGTCCCGCCGTCCTGCCAGGTTAGGCAGCGATGTGTCCGGCGGGGGCGCGCCATGCCGGGCCTCCGGCCGGTTGCTTCCCGGGCGCTTCCTCAACCTAATTCACGGGAAGCAGATCGCTCTTATCAAGAACGTAAGTCTCTGATTTGAATGGTCGGAGCGCCGAGATTTGAACTCGGGACCCCCAGTCCCCCAGACTGGTGCGCTAACCGGGCTGCGCTACGCTCCGAACTTCCGAAACTATAGGCATTTTGCCGCAAAGAGGGAACGGGCTCGGGCGGAAAATCGAAAAGAGGAGCCGGTCCGCCGGAAAAAGCGAAAACCAAGCGCGTTGCAGTTTCTGGCGCAACCCGCCCCAGCCGGCGGCTCAAGAGCCCTCAAGCCGGGTCGGGCCGGGACATCCATTTGACGAGCGGCATGGCGAACACGAGCCAGCCCAGCCCGGCGACGGTGTAGAAGGCCGCCGCGACGATCCTGCTGTCCGACCCGAACGCGATCGGGGCGAGCGCGAGCCCGAGAAACACCCAGCACAGCGTCAGCGCGATCAGGATGATCGTGCCGATCAGCTTGCGCGTGCGGATGGTCAAAGTCGGTCCTCCCGGGACGCTCGCCCGATGCCTTGGGTCTTGAATATTGCGGCAATTCTCGGCCCGCGTGTCCAGGCGAAACCGAGTCCCAATCCCTGGAAAAATGCTCTATATCCTCCCCTCTGCGCCGTGCAAGCACATCAAGAAAAAGGATTGCTCGTGCCCTCTGACGCCTCCCGACCGGTTCGCCTGTGGCTGTGGTGCGTCGCCGCGCTCGTGTTCGTCACCGTCATCGTCGGCGGGGCGACGCGTCTCACCGAATCGGGTCTGTCGATCGTCGAATGGCGGCCGGTCACCGGCATGCTTCCGCCTCTGTCGCAAGCCGACTGGGCGGCCGAGTTCGAGAAATACAAGGTCATCCCGCAATACGAACTCGTGAATCGCGGCATGAGCCTCGACGATTTCAAGACCATCTACTGGTGGGAGTGGGCGCACCGGATCCTCGGCCGCCTGATCGGCGTCGCGTTCCTGCTGCCGTTCCTTTGGTTCCTGTGGCGGGGCGCGATCGGCCCGGGCATGCGGACCGGACTTGCGGTGATCTTCAGTCTCGGCGCGCTGCAGGGCGGGGTCGGCTGGTGGATGGTGTCCTCCGGTTTAGCCGACCGCATCCACGTGTCGCATGACCGGCTCGCCTTCCATTTCACGCTCGCCTGCATCATCTACGCCGCGATCATCTGGACGGCGGCGCGGCTTCTGCCGGCGCCCGCGCCGGCCGCCGCTCCGGTGCGGCTCCGCGTCAGCGCGATCGTGCTTGTCGTGCTGACGCTCGTGCAGTTTTATCTCGGTGCGCTCGTCGCGGGACTGCGCGCCGGCCTCGTCTACAACACCTGGCCGCTGATGGAGGACCGGTTCATCCCGCGCGCCGCGGACCTGTTCTTCGCCGAGCCGATCTGGGTCAACTTCGTGGAAAACACGATGACGGTCCAGTTCGCCCATCGCATGGCCGGCTATGTGCTTCTGTTGGGCGCGCTCGCGCATCTCGTCGACGTGTGGCGAACGAAGGCTCGCGGCGACCGCGTCTTGGGCTGGGCCGCGGCGCTCGTCCTCGCCATGCTCGTGCAGCTCGCGCTCGGAATTTTCACCCTGATCCACCACGTGCCGATCGACCTTGCGCTCCTGCATCAGGCGGGCGCGCTCGTCGTGCTCACCATCGCCGTGCTGCATGCCGAGCGGCTGACCCCGCGCCGGGAGGCGCGCGCGCCGCAGGCGCAGCCGGCGCTCGATCCGCGAACGGTCTGAGCGAGCGTGGCCTGGATTGAGCCATCGGGTCGCGTTGACGCGCGCCCGACGGTCAACTCCGCGAATCCGGGGTCCGCGTCCCGCCCGGCGGACCTGCCGCGCTTTTCGCTTCGCTCAATGCGGGCTATTTGCTACTTCTCGATAGAGTTTCCGGAGCCTCGAATTGGCTCTCTCTCGCCCTCCGCGGCGTCCGCATGCGAGGCGAATGCGAAAAGGGGAAGCCATGACCGGCAAGCGCATTCTGATGATCGTCGGCGACTTCGGCGAGGACTATGAGATCATGGTCCCATTCCAAACCCTGCTCGCGGTCGGGCACACGGTCCACGCCGTGTGCCCCGATAAGAAAGCCGGCGACACCATCGCCACATCGATCCACGATTTCGAGGGCCAACAGACTTATTCCGAGAAGCGGGGCCATAATTTCACGCTCAACGGCGCCTTTGCCGATATCGATCCGGCTCAATACGACGCCCTGGTCATCCCGGGCGGCCGCGCGCCTGAGTATTTGCGCTTGAACGGGCGCGTGATCGAATTTGTCAGGCACTTTTTCGAGGCGGGCAAACCGGTTGCCGCGATCTGCCATGGGGCGCAAATCCTGGCGGCAGCCGGTGTGTTGAAAGGGCGAACTTGTTCGGCTTATCCGGCCTGTCGCACCGAAGTGGAACTCGCCGGCGGCGCCCATGCCGATATCGCCATTGACGCAGCGGTGACCGATCTCAATCTGGTCAGTGCGCCGGCCTGGCCGGCCCATCCGGCATGGCTGTCCCAGTTTCTCAAAGTGTTCGGCACGTCAATCGAGCAGACGTAATGTCCTGATCTCAGGACAGAACATGCAAACGCGCGGAGCCGCGCCGCCCTCGGATTCTCTCTGGTCACCCGGGGATTCGGAAAACGCGCCTAACCCCGCTCACGCCGCTAATCCCTGCTCCAGGTCGGCGATGATGTCCTCCTTGTCCTCGATGCCGACGGAGAGGCGCACCACATCCGGACCCGCGCCCGCCTGCACCTTCTGCGCATCGGAAAGCTGGCGGTGCGTGGTCGAGGCGGGATGGATGATCAGCGAACGGGTGTCGCCGATATTGGCGAGATGCGAGAACAGCTTCACGTTGGAGACGAGCTTGACGCCGGCGTCGTAGCCGCCCTTCAGCCCGAAGGTGAGCACCGCGCCGGCGCCCTTCGGGCAGTATTTCCTGGCGAGGTTGTGGTAGCGGTCGCCCGCCAGCCCAGCATAGCTCACCCATGACACTTGCGGGTGCCGCGAAAGCCATTCGGCGACGGCCTGCGTGTTCTCGCAATGCTTCTGCATGCGCAAGGGCAGGGTCTCGATGCCGGTGAGGATGAGGAACGCGTTGAACGGCGAGAGCGCCGGACCCAAGTCGCGCAGGCCCAGCACGCGGCAGGCGATGGCGAAGGCGAAATTGCCGAAGGTCTCGTGCAGCACGATGCCGTGATACTCGGGGCGCGGCTCGCACAGCATCGGATAGCGCTTCTCGCGTGACCAGTTGAAGGCGCCGGCGTCGACGATCAGACCGCCGATCGAGTTGCCGTGCCCGCCCAGAAATTTGGTCAGCGAATGCACGACGATGTCGGCGCCGAAGTCGATCGGCCGGCAGAGATAGGGCGTGGCGAGCGTGTTGTCGACGATTAGCGGCACGCCGGCGCGGCGGGCGATCTCTGCAATGGCCGCGATGTCGGTGATCACCCCGCCCGGATTGGCGATCGACTCGATGAAGATCGCCTTGGTCTTCGGGGAGACCGCGCGCTCGAAGCTGCCGAGATCGTCCGGGTCCGCCCACACCACGTTCCAGCCGAAGTTCTTGAATGAATGGTTGAACTGGTTGATCGAGCCGCCATAGAGCTTGTTCGATGCGACGAACTCGTCGCCCGGCATCATCAACGCGTGCATGATCAGCACCTGTGCGGCGTGGCCCGACGCGACCGCAAGCCCTGCGGTGCCGCCCTCGAGCGCCGCGACCCGTTCCTCCAGCACCGCATTGGTCGGATTGCCGATCCGCGTATAGATGTTGCCGAAGGCCTGCAGCCCGAACAGCGAGGCCGCGTGGTCGACGCTCTCGAACACATACGAGGTGGTCTGGTAGATCGGCGTCGCGCGCGCGCCGGTGGTCGGGTCGGGCTGCGCCCCGGCGTGAATGGCGAGCGTGGAAAAGCCCGGCGTGCGGTCGGTCATGGCGGCTCCAAGGGATACGGAAAAGGAGCAGGAGGATTAACCGGCCCTGCCGAAGCGTCAAGCCGGCCGGCCTTGCCTCGGGTCCGCGCGCCGCGGCGGTTGCTCTCAGCTCCGCGCCGCCTCGGCGATCAAGGTGAGCAGCGCCTTGTGCATCGTGTCGTTGCCGGCGACGATCTGGTGCTTGGTCAGGATCGCATCGCCCCCGTCGAAATCGCTGACGAAGCCGCCCGCCTCGCGCACCATCAGGAGCCCTGCCGCCATGTCCCAGGGCGAGAGATCGCGTTCCCAGAACGCATCGAAGCGGCCGGCGGCGACCCAGGCGAGATCGAGCGAGGCCGCGCCGAACCGGCGCAGTCCCGCGACCTTGTCCTGCACGATGGCGAACTCGCGGCGAAACAGCGCGAGGTCGCCGCGCCCGAGATGCGGCAGACCGCAGGCGATCACCGCGTCGGCGAGCCGCCGGCGCGCCGCCACCCGCAGGCGCTTGTCGTTGAGGAAAGCGCCCTTGCCACGCTCGGCCACGAACAGTTCCTCGTTGACCGGATTGTAGATCACCCCGGCGACGATCGTGCCGTCGCGTTCGAGTGCGATCGAGATGGCGAATTGCGGGATGCCGTGCAGGAAATTGGTCGTGCCGTCGAGGGGGTCGACGATCCAGATATGGGTCGCGTCGGTCCCCGCCAGCAGCCCGCCTTCTTCGCCCAGGAATCCGTAGCCCGGACGCGCCCTCGACAACTCCGCGCGGAGAACCTCCTCGGCGCGATGGTCGGCGGCGGTGACGAAATTCGCTGGACCCTTCATCGACACCTGCAGGTGTTCGACCTCGCCGAAATCGCGCCGCAGCCCGCGCCCCGCCTTGCGTGCGGCAGCGACCATGACATTGAGCAAAGCAGAGCGCAGCATGGCGAAGGTCCGATCATTTTCGATCTTGCCGGCAGGTCCGCGCGGGCCGCAGGGCTCGCGACGCGTCATTTTCCGCTCGAGAAAGGGGAACGCTCGATCGGCGCCGGACGCATTCGGCGCGACGAGCCCGGCATGAGGCGAAGGGCACTCGGCGCTTGCTTACACGTTGCGCCGCGCGGAAGCCACTCCCGGCAAGCGCCGAGCAAGGAGGATCGATCAGGATCGCGACAATCGGATCATATTGAGCCAGGGCTCTGCCGCACGCTCGGCGCTTGCGCGCACCTCGGGCGTTTGCTTCTGGGCGAACTCATCGAGGAAGGGGTCGCCGGCGCCTCCGGCCTTGGCGATCAGGTGCCACTTGATCGCCTCGACCGGGTCGGCAGGGAGGCCGCGGCCCGCGGTGAACAGGCGTGCGAGACGGTTCTGCGCGATCGGGCTGCCGCGCATCGCGGCGCGGCGGAACAGCTTGGCCGCCCGCGCCTCGTCCTTGGCGATGCCGGAGCCGTTGAACAGGGCGATCGCGTATTCCACCTGGGCATCAAGAAGCTCGGCGACCGCTGCAAGTCCCAAAAGCCGCGCGGCCTCGGTGAGGTCCTTCGGCACCCCGCGCCCTTCCTTGTACAGGGTCGCGAGCGCGTATTGCGCTTCCGAGCTGCCGGCGTCGGCGGCGACGCGGAACAGTTCGGCCGCGCGCGCGAGATCCTGCGGGAACTGCTGGCCTTCGATGTACAGCAGCCCAAGATCGTAGGCGGCGGCCGGGTGCCCGAGTTTCGCTGCCGCCGCGAGCAGACGCGCCGCTTCGTCGCGGTCGCGCGGGCCGCCGCGCCCGCCGAACCGGAACATGGCCAAGGAGAACATCGCTTCGGGATCGCCCCTGGCGGCCGCGAGCGCGTACCACTCCGCGGCTTTCGTATCCTCCGCGGGCACGCCAAGCCCATTTGCGTAGAGCTCGCCCAGAAGGGTCATGGCCTTGGGATCGTGCTTGGCGTCGATGCGCTTGGTGGCCTCGTGGAACGCGGTCAGGAAATAGCCGCGCTGGTACGCTCCGAAGGCGAGATCGGGCTCCTGGCCGGGGTGGCTCGGCGCGGGCGGGGCAGGCGTCGCCGGCTTTGGCGCGGGTGGCTTGGCCGGCGCTTGGGCAGCCGGTTTGGGCGCAGCAGGCGGGCGCGGCGGGGTTGATCCGTTCGGCGGCTGCGCCGCGGCGGGCGTGCGCGACGCCGGCGGCGAAGCAGCGGGCGGAGCCTGCGCGGCGGCCGCAAACGCGAACAGCACGGTCACGCCGGCGCTCGCTGCGGCTGTGATGCGTCGCCGGCTCATGCGATCGCCTCCGCGTTGTGCAGCCGTTCGGCCGAGTCGCTGAGGGCGGCGGCGGCGCCGCGCGGATCGGCGAAAACCGCGTCGCCGAGCGCGATGAAATCCGCCCCTGCCGCGCAAAGCGGGCCGATCTCTTCCAGGCTTGCCGCATAGGCGACGCAGGGAATCTCGAACAATTCGGCCCACCAGGTCACGCGATCGACGATCGCATCAAAGGGCGGCCTCCGCGCCTCCGCGCCGGGCTCGCCGAACATTACATAGTCAGCCCCGGCCTCGGCGGCGAGCATCGCGTCGTGCCGGCTGCGCAGGCCGCCTGCGCCGGCGATGCGGCTCGGTTTGAGGCTCGGCAGGGCTGCGTTCAAGGCGTCTATGCCGGCGAGGTGGGCTCCGTCGGCGCCGGCCCGCGCGACGATATCCGCCCGGTCCGCGACCAGCAGGGCCACGCCCGCGGCCTGAACCGCCTGTGCAAGCTGTTTCGCCGCCTCGATCATGTCGCGTTCGGCGGCGAGCGCGAGTCGCACCAGCACCGCGGCGACATCGAATTCGGCCAGCAGCACCGCGAGCGCATCGGCCTGCGGCCGTGCGGGAACGGCCGCCGTGATCATCAGATAGAGGCGCACCGGCGGGCGCTGCCTGTCTGTTGCCGTCTGCCCCGCCACCATGTGCTTTCGATGCGTCCTCATTCCGGCGGAAACGGGGCAGATCGCCCGTACCGGCTTGCGC
>DASUPI010000231.1:0-2802 GCA_036281135.1 Rhodoplanes sp.
CGCCAGTGTCTCGGCGATCGAGCCGCAGCCGGACCATGGCGTCAACACGGTGTTCATCACGCTGCCCAACACCAAGATCGAGCTGTTGGAGCCGCTCGGCGAGAAGTCGCCGATCCAGGCCTTCGTCGATCGCAATCCGGATGGCGGCATCCACCATATCTGCTACGAGGTCGACGACATCATCGTCGCGCGCGACAAGCTCAAGGCCGAAGGCGCACGCGTGCTCGGCGACGGCAATCCGAAGATCGGCGCGCATGGCAAGCCGGTGCTGTTCCTGCACCCGAAGGACTTCTGCGGCACGCTGGTCGAACTCGAACAGGCGTGATCCTCGCCCGGAGCAGCCTGCACCCGTTGCGCTGCGCCATTACCTCCCACGCAAGCAAGCGGGGGAGACGAAACAAGGCTGGCCGCGACGAGCCCGCCGGGAATGAGGCCGCGTGTGGCTTGGACGACGCTTGCGGGCATCTATTTCGTGATGTGGTGGACCATGCTGTTCGCGGTGCTGCCGTTCGGCGTGCGGTCGCAGGAAGAGACCGGCGAGATCGTGCCCGGCAGCGACCCGGGGGCGCCGTCGGCTCCCAAACTGCTTGTCAAGGGGGTGTGGACGACGGTCGTGACCACGGCCATCTTCCTCGTCTTCTATGCCGCCTACGCCGCCGGGCTGATCGATCTAGAGCAATTTGGGACGCTTTGGGGGCTCTTTCCCCGTTAATCTAGGGTCGGAATCGGCTTCCCGTTAAGGCGCGACGGTCCTCGGCCTGGAATTCTTGCCGAAGCGAAGGCGCATAAAAAAAGCAGCAGGAACAATATCCTGCTGCCAACACCCTAGTTTATCGCCATTCCTCCGCGGATTTTCCCGCTCGGAGCGGCAGCGTTCAAGCGCGCCGTTGGCTCTCCTCCCACAGACCTGGACCTCGCTCCCGGCAATAAAGTTTCAAAAACCCGGCACCGGAAGCAGACGTTTTTTGTTAGACGAATGTCGTAGTTTTGTCATCACAGTTGTCGTGCAGTGCAGCAAAGTCGATTACTTGGTGAAAGGGTTTTGCCGAAGTGCCCGCAAGCGTCCGTCGGAGCACCCTGATCTCAATTGATTGTCGCCGCGAACCCTCTGACGGGCTTGTCTTTTGCCGGCAATCAAGGTTTCTCTGCCAGCGCTGATTCCACCCGGAGTTTCTCCTCCCATGCGCCTGTCCCGCTTTTTTCTGCCGATCCTGCGCGAGACGCCGAAGGAGGCGGAGATTATGTCGCACCGGCTCATGTTGCGTGCGGGGCTGATCCGACAGGAGGCGGCCGGCATCTACGCTTTCCTGCCGCTCGGATATCGCGTGCTCCAGAAAGTCTGCCAAATCGTCCGTGAGGAGCAGAACCGGGCCGGAGCCGTCGAATTGCTGATGCCGACCATCCAGTCGGCCGATCTTTGGCGGGAAAGCGGACGCTACGACGACTACGGCAAGGAAATGCTGCGCATCAAGGACCGCCACGAGCGCGACATGCTCTACGGCCCGACCAACGAGGAGATGATTACCGAGATCTTCCGCGCCTATGTCCGCTCGTACAAGGATTTGCCGCTTAACCTTTACCATATCCAGTGGAAATTCCGCGACGAGGTGCGCCCGCGCTTCGGGCTGATGCGCGGCCGTGAATTCCTGATGAAGGACGCCTATTCCTTCGACGTCGATTTCGACGGCGCGCGGCACGCCTACAACAAGATGTTCGTCGCCTATTTGCGCACCTTCGCGCGCATGGGTCTGAAGGCGATCCCGATGGTCGCCGATACCGGCCCGATCGGCGGCAATCTCAGCCACGAATTCATCATCCTGGCGCAGACGGGCGAAAGCGAGGTCTACTGCCACCGCGACTATCTCGGCTTTCCGGCGCCCGATGCGAATGTCGCCTTCGACGACATCGGCGGCATGCAGGTCATCGTCGACAAATGGACCTCGCTTTACGCCGCGACCTCCGAGAAGCACGACGAGGCCGCCTTCGCGCAGATCGCCGCCGATGACCGCGTCTCGGCGCGGGGCATCGAGGTGGGCCATATCTTTTACTTCGGCACGAAGTATTCGCAGCCGATGAAGGCGGTCGTGGCCGGCCCGGACGGGGCGGAGCGCCCGGTGCATATGGGCTCCTACGGGATCGGGCCGAGTCGGCTTGTTGCCGCCATCATCGAGGCGTCGCATGACGAGGCAGGAATCATCTGGCCCGAATCGGTCGCGCCTTATCGGGTGGCCATCCTCAATCTCAAGCAGGGAGACGCCTCGACCGACCAGGCGTCCGAGAATCTCTACCGCGAACTCACGGCAAGCGGTGTGGAGGTGCTCTACCACGATCTCGACGAACGTCCCGGCGCGAAATTCGCGACGATGGATTTGATCGGCATTCCCTGGCAGGTGTTGATCGGTCCGAAAGGGCTCAAGGAGGGCAAGTTGGAACTGAAGCGCCGCGCCAATGGAGCGCGCGAACTGATGTCCCCGGCCGATGTGCGCGCGCGTCTTGCCCCCGCGGAAAAGCCTTGAATGCCCGCTGGGATCGCTACCCCCAGCGCGGGATCGACGCAGATTGACAATTATATTGGCGCGGCTTCGCGTCAAAAGCGATCATGGCGTGAATCCGCCAGAATCGCGTGGGATTTCGGGTGGAGGGCCTGTCATGAGTAACTCCGCGAGCACGCGGCCTTTCGCCGCCTTCGAATGGATGTTGTCGCTGCGCTATCTGCGGGCGCGGCGGAAGGAAGGATTCATTTCGGTCATCGCCGGATTCTCCTTTCTCGGGATCATGCTCGGGGTGGCGACCCTGATCATC
>DASUPI010000232.1:0-9601 GCA_036281135.1 Rhodoplanes sp.
CCTGAGCTTGCTGAGATGGCCGCCGGCGATGTGGCCGGTCTCGTGCGCCAACACGCCGATGATCTGGTTCGGCGTCGCCGATTCGAGCAGGGCGCCGGCATTGACGAAGATGCGGTGCCCGTCCATCACGAAGGCGTTGAACGAGCGATCATTGATGATGACGACGCGGACATTCTGCTGGGCGAGCCCGGCCACGCGCAGGATCGGTTGCGTGTAGTCGCGCAGCAGCTGCTCGATCTCCGCATCGCGGATGATCGGGAGGCCACGCGATTGCGCCGCCACGGGCGCGGGCATGCCCGACAGCGCGACGGCGCAGGCCGCCACGGCGGCGACCGCGCGAAACGCGTGCTCTCTGAGCTTGCGCTTGACAGGTCCGTGTGCTGCGCTCATTCGAACTGACGCATTCGTCTACCCGACCGGCGGACAATAGTGGGGGCGAATCGGCGCGGTCAACACGCGCTCTCGGCGCTTCTTCGGTCAACAATGCGAAAAATGCGGCAACAGAGCGGCGTCGGGCGACCGACCGGGGAGCAGGACGCGACGCGCGATCGGGCAAACCCTCCTCGTCTTGCCTCGCGGCGCAGCGACGTTCCGCCTTTCATGGTGATGGACGTGATGACCGCGGCGGCGCGCCTCGAGCAGAGCGGCCACCACGTCATCCACATGGAAGTGGGGCAACCGGCAGCGCCCGCGCCGTCGATGGCGATCGCCGCCGCGCGGGCCGCGCTGGAAGGCGGACGGCTCGGCTATACCGAAAGTTTGGGCCTGCCGAGCCTGCGGCGCCGGATCGCGCGGCACTATCAGGAGACCTACGGGGTTTCCGTCGATCCCGCGACCGTCATCGTGACCACCGGCTCATCGGCGGGGTTCACGCTCGCCTTTCTCGCCCTTCTCGAACCCGCCGATCGCGTCGCGCTCGCGGCGCCGGCCTACCCGCCCTACCGCCATATCCTGACCGCACTCGGCTGCGAGCCGGCGCTGATCGCGGCATCGCGCGAGTCACGCTACGCATTGACGCCGCAGGCCTTGCTTGCAGCCCATCGGGAAAAGCCGCTCAGGGCCGTGCTGATCGCGAGCCCCGCCAATCCCACCGGAACCATGATGAGCGCAGACGCGCTCGCCGAGCTCGTCGCCGCCGCCGAGGATGCCGGCATCGCCGTCATCTCCGACGAAATCTATCACGGGCTCGACTACGCGTTTCGCGCCCGGACCGCGCTTTCGCTTTCCGACCGCGGCATCGTCATCAATTCCTTCTCCAAGTATTTCTGCATGACGGGCTGGCGGGTGGGCTGGATGATTGTGCCCGAGACGCTCGTACGGCCGATCGAGCGGCTGCATCAGAATCTCGCGATCTCGGCGCCGACCCTGTCGCAAATCGCCGCCGAAGCCGCGTTCGACGGCCGCAGCGAGATGGAGGCGGTGAAGCGCGGTTACGAAGCGAACCGGCGCATCCTGATGGAGGGCTTGCCGAAGGCGGGGCTCGACCGCTTCCTGCCGGTCGACGGCGCGTTCTATCTCTATGCCGACGTGTCGGCCTTCACCGATGACAGTCTCGACTTCGCCCGGCGCCTGCTGGCGGAGGGCCGTGTCGCGGCGACCCCCGGCATCGACTTCGATCCGGTCGACGGCCGCCACTTCATCAGGTTCTGCTATGCCGGCGCGCAGGAAGACATTGCCGAGGCCGTTAGGCGCATTTGCGACTGGCTCGCGCGAAGACGCTGAGCCGCGACCCGACTCGGCTCCTCCCTACGGGGCAGGCCATCTTCGCTTTCGTGAATTCCTCGCCGGTCAGGTCCGCGTGCGGCTGCGGATCATGAAGGTGTCGAAGCCGTATTCGGCGACCTGCCACCAAAAATATTCGTCGTTGCGGAACGCCTGCACCTCGGTGATGAACTTCTTGAAATCCTCGTTCCTGGCCGAGATCTCCGCCCACAGCTCGTTCGTCGCTTTCAGGCAGGCGTCCATGATATCGTTGGAGAACGGCCGCAACTGCGCACCGCCCGCGATCAGCTTGCGCAGCGCACCCGGATTGAGCGCGTCGTAGCGCGACAGCATGTAGATCGTCGCATTGAAGCCGGCATTGATGAGGACCGCCTGATAGGCCTTCGGCAGTTCGTTCCATTTGCCGAGATTGACATAGGCGTGCACCATCGGGCCGCCTTCCCAGAAACCGGGATAGTAGTAATAGGGCGCGACCTTGGCGAAGCCGAGCTTCTCGTCGTCATAGGGACCGACCCATTCGGCGGCGTCGATGGTGCCCTTCTCCAGCGCAGGATAGATGTCCGGACCCGCGAGTTGCTGCGGCACCACGCCGACCTTCTGCAGAACCTGCCCGACGATGCCGCCGATCCGCATCTTCAGGCCGGACAGGTCGGCCACCGTCTTGATCTCCCTGCGGAAGAAGCCGCCCATCTGCGCGCCGGTGTTGCCGGCCGGAAAGCCGTAGACATTGAACTTCTTATAGAACTCGTTGAACTGCTCGGTGCCGCCCTGCTGTGTCAGCCACGCGGTCTGCTGGCGCGCATTGAGGCCGAACGGAACGCAGGAAGCGATCGCGAAGGTCGGGTCCTTGCCAACGTAGTAATACGACACCGAGTGGCACATCTCGACCGTGCCGCTCGAGGTCGCGTCGAGCGCCTGCAGGCCGGGTACGATTTCGCCCGCGGCGAACGGCTGAATCTGAAAGCGGTTGTCGGTCATTTCGGCGACCTGCTTCACCAGCACCTCGCCGGCGCCGAAAAGCGTGTCGAGCGACTTCGGAAAGCTCGACGCCATGCGCCATTTGATCTCCGGCATGGACTGCGCAATGGCCGGCTTGGCGATCGCCGCGGCGGCGACGCCGCCGCCGAGCGCGCCGAGGAACTGACGTCTCTTCATCGCGAGCATTCCTCTGTTTGTTGGAGTTGGAGCGGCGGCTCGACAGCGCCGCCCAGCCTAAAACAATAGCGTTACCAGAGCATGGGCGCTTTCAGGGCGCAAGCCGGTCGGACGGCGCGGGCGTCGTCCGCGCCGTGTCCGTCTAGCCCCGCCGTGCTTACGCCTCGATGACGATTTTCGGCGCGGCCCGCCCGGTCCCGACCACGGCGAGCTGGTCGCGCACCTTCTCCGCGATGCCGCGGAAAATCTGCGCATGCGGGCCGTTCGGGTCGGAGGCGACCACCGGCCGGCCGGAATCGGAGTTCTCGCGAATGGCCATGTGCAGCGGCACCTCGCCGAGGAACGGCACGTCAAGCCGCGTCGCCTCCTCGCGCGCCCCGCCATGGCCGAATATGTCCGAGCGGGCGCCGCAGCTCGGGCACAGGAAGTAGCTCATATTCTCGACAATCCCGAGCACCGGCACGTTCACCCGGCGAAACATCGCAATGCCGCGGCGCGCGTCGATCAGCGCGAGATCCTGCGGGGTCGACACGATCACCGCGCCCTTGAGCGGGACCTGCTGCGCCATCGTGAGCTGCGCATCGCCGGTGCCGGGCGGCATGTCGACCACCATGATGTCGAGCTCGCCCCACTCGACCTCGCGCAGCATCTGGGTGAGCGCCGACATCACCATCGGGCCCCGCCAGATCATCGGCGTCTCCTCCTCCACGAGGAAGCCGATGGACATGACCTTCACTCCGTAGCCGAGCATCGGGATCAAGCGGCTGCCGACCATTTCCGGGCGGCCCTTGATCCCGAGCAGCTTCGGCATCGAAGGCCCGTAAATATCGGCGTCGAGCACGCCGACCTTGAGGCCGAGATCGCGCAGGCCGAGCGCGAGATTGACCGCGGTGGTCGACTTGCCGACGCCGCCTTTGCCGGAGGCGACGGCTATGATGGAGGTCACCCCGGGCACCATCGGCTGCTCGGGCTGATGGGTGGCGGGCGCCCGGCCCTGCGGCGCCGGGCGCGCGGCCGGTCCGGCGCCGCTGCGTTCCGCGGTGAGCGCGACCATCGCCGAGGTCACGCCGGGGATCGCGCGCACCGCGGCTTCCGCCTTCGCGCGCACCGGCTCCCAGCTCTTGACCGCGGCGGCGTCCACGCTGATCGAGAAGAACACCTTGCCGTCGCCGGCAATGATTTCCGACAGGGCGCCGCTCTGCGGCAACGGCGTTCCGTCCGGACTGTGCACGCCTTCGAGGCTTGCGAGAACCGTCTGTTTGCTCAAAGCCATTTGAATCTCCCTTCCCGGCGGGCCAAGTTCCGCGGGCGGTTGAGGTCGCTCGAACATAGGCGGCTCGCCGGTTCGGTCAACGGCGGCCGCCGTCATCCGATCTTCAATCCGATGATGCCGAGAACGATCAGGCCGACCGAGGCGAAGCGCATGAGCGTCCCGGGATCGCCGAACGCCCACACGCCGACCAGGAAAGCCCCGACGGCGCCGATGCCGGTCCACACCGCGTAGGCGGTGCCCATCGGG
Source organism: Rhodoplanes sp. (assembly GCA_036281135.1). Taxonomy (GTDB): domain Bacteria; phylum Pseudomonadota; class Alphaproteobacteria; order Rhizobiales; family Xanthobacteraceae; genus Rhodoplanes. Next base: position 4,397 of record DASUPI010000232.1, read on the forward strand.
ACCTCGCGCTGCGCCAGCAGGAGAAGCGCCCCGCTCACGAAAATGCACACGATCGCGAACAGGATCCAGATCGGCCGGAGGCCCTGTTCGGTCCAGCCGAGCTTCAACCCCACGGGCCAGCCGATCTCGCAGAGTCCCGCCAGCACCAGAAAAATCCACGCCATTTGAAGCTCCCTGCCAAGCGAAGCGCGCCGAGCCCCGCCGAGCACGGTTGACGCCGCGCGCGCGGCCGGCACATTGGCGCAAGGAGCAAACCCCCTGCAAGATCACCGCGGCAAAGGAAGCAAGCCATGGCGAAGGTCGCATTTCTCGGACTCGGCGTGATGGGGCTTCCGATGGCCGGCCATCTCGCGGCCAAAGGCGGCCACGAGCTCACGGTCTACAATCGCAGCGCCGAGAAGGCCGAGCGGTGGGTCGCCCAATATGGCGGCCGGCGCGCGGCGACCCCGCGGGAAGCCGCCGAAGGCCAGGACGTCGTGATGGCTTGCGTCGGCAACGACAACGATCTGCGCCAGGTGACGCTCGGCGGGACCGGCGCGTTCGCCGGGATGAAGTCCGGCGCGGTCTTCGTCGACCACACCACCGCGTCGGCGGAGATCGCCCGCGAGCTTTACGCGGCCGCCAGGGAGCGCGGCTTTCAATTCATCGACGCTCCCGTCTCGGGCGGTCAGGCGGGGGCGGAGAACGGCGTGCTCACGGTGATGTGCGGGGGCGACGACGAGCCGTTCGCGCGCGTCGAGCCGATCATCCGCAGCTATGCGCGCGCCTGCACGCTGATGGGTCCGTCCGGCTCCGGCCAGCTGGCGAAAATGGTCAATCAGATCTGCATCGCCGGCCTGGTGCAGGGCCTCGCCGAGGGGCTGCATTTCGCCAAGAAAGCCGGTCTCGACTGCGAGAAGCTGATCGCCACCATTTCCAGGGGCGCGGCTCAGTCGTGGCAGATGGAGAACCGCTACAAGAAGATGATCGCCGGCACGTTCGACTTCGGCTTCGCCGTCGATTGGATGCGCAAGGACCTGGCGATCTGCCTCGCCGAGGCGCGCGGCAATGGCGCGCATCTGCCGGTGACCGCGCTGGTCGATCAGTTCTATTCGGAGGTGCAGGCGATGGGCGGCCGGCGCTGGGACACGTCGAGCCTCATCGCGCGGCTGGACCGCTGAGGACCGGCCCGTCCGACCGGCTGCGGCCGGCGTTTCACGGCCGTCCGCTATCCGATCGTCCTGTCCAATCGCGCTCCCGTCAGCGGCAGACCTCGGCCCCGTTGACGACCACGCACTTCTTTTTTCCGGCGCGGTTGCCGGGAGGCGTGCCGGCGGCGCGCGCCGGGCCGGGAGGCGGACCTCCGGCACGATTGGGCGGCGGGCCCGCTGCCGCTTGCGGCGGCGACGGAGGCGGCGGCGGGTTGGCCGCAGCGCCGGGCGGCGGCGGAGGCGGACCCCGCCGCGCCGGGGGCGGTGGTGGCGGCGGGCCGCGCCTCATCGCGGCCGGCGGCGGCGGCAGACCTGGGCTCGCGACTGCCGCGGGGCCAGGCGGCGGCTGTCCGGCCGCGCCGCTTGGCGGAGGCGGCGCTTGCCGCCCGATGACGCGCGGCGGCCGCGGCGGGAGACCTTCCGGCGCAACTGTCCCGGATGGCGTGGCGGCCTGGCCCGGCGCGCCCGGAGGCGGACTCGGAGGCGTGCCCGGAGGCGTGCCGGTGATTGCGCCCTGCCGACGTCCGCGCGGCGGCACATTGGTCTGCTGCTGCTGCGGCGGCGGCGCGCCCGCAGCGGGCGGCGTCGGAGCCGCAGGACCGCTCCGAGCGCCCGCCGGCGGCGGGGTTGCGACCGTCGACTGGCCGGCCGGCGGGACGCCTTCCGCTCCGGCCGGCATCGAGCCCCGTTGCGGAGCGGAAGCGCCGGGCCGCGGCCCCTGAGGAGGCGCGGTGACGATGCCGGGCGCGGCCGGCCGGGTTGCCGTCGGCGCGCTGCCCGGCGCGGGCGGACCGCCCGCCGGCGGCGCATAAGCTCCCTCGCTTTGTGGCCCGGCAGGCGGCGGGCCGGACGGCACGGCTGCTGCTCCCGGTGGCTGCCCGCGCCATTGGCGATCGCCCGGCCGTCCGACAGCAACAGGAACGCGGACTCCTGGGGCTACGCGTGGGATCGCCGGAAGCACCGTCACCGCCGGCAAACCGCCGCGCGTCAGCGGCGGCGGCGGCGGCAGATCGACGAAATAGGCCGGGCCCGGCTCGATCAGCACGACGGGCGGCGGCGGGGCGGGCGGAACGTAGTCGATGATTCCGAGAGGCTCGTCCGCCAAGGGCGGCGGCACGTCGACGAACTCCACCGGCGCGAAATCGGGCGGCGGCTGGAAGTCAGCAGACAAGCGGCGCAGCCGGCGCTCGGCATCAAGCGCATAAATCCCGTTCGGATAGCGCCGCAGATAGGTCCAATAGGACTGCGGGCTGTTGATGTTCGCCGCGCGTCGCCAGGCAAGCGCTTCGCGCCGGGCCCGGATGATCGCCCAGATGCGGGCCGTATAGGGATGGCGCGGATAGGCCTCGACGAACTCGACATAGCCCGGCAATTCGTCCCGCTCGATCGCGACTGCATAGGCCTCCTCCGGGCCGACCTCGCGGAACGGCCGGCGCGCACGCGTCGTCGCGGGCATGGCCGGCGCGGGCGCGACGGCGGCCGCGTCGGCGGGCACGAGTATTGCTGCGGGCTCGCCCAGGGCGGCGACATGCCACGGCGTCTGCTGGCCCTCGGTAAGCTGATGGGTTCGCGCCCGAATCCGCGTGAAAGCGGCGGCGATATCGAGGCCGGCGGCGCGCACCATTTCGGCGGTGGCGGTGGCGTAGGCCCCGTAGGGTCCCGCCCCGTTCGCGAGCAACTGCCCGGGAGCGGCGGAGAAGCCGATCAGCATGGTCTGCGGGGCCTCGACGGCGACCAGTCCCGGCGCAAGTCCGGCCGCGGCGAGCGGGAACGGCAGGCGCCGCGCCGCATCGATGGCGACCACCTTGGTGCGGGCGGGCGCGCCTTCAAGCGTGCGGATCAGGTCGGAAAGACGCATCGTCTCGAGCGGAATGTCGCTCTCGCGATCGAGCTCGGCGTCGACCGCGGCAAGGTAATTGTCGCCGTCGAAGGCAAATCCGTAACCCGACACATAAATGAAAAGCACCGCGTCCGGGCCGCCGGCCTCGGCTCTCTCCAGGAACTTGCGGAAGGACAGGACGAAGTCGACCTGGGTGAGGTTCGCCCCCTCGATAACCTCGAACCCGACCGAGCGCAGCGCTTCGGCCACGAGCCCCGCGTCATTGAGGGCAGTCGGAAGCGGCGATTGCCCGTATTCGGCGTTGCCGACGACGAAGCCGATCCGCGCCGGCTGTTGCGCGCCGGCCGGCGCGGCCTGCATCCACACGGAAAAAGCGAGCGCCGCCGCGAACGCCACCAGCCGCCTGATCATTCAAAGTCCCCACGCTTCCGGCCGTGACGGCCGGAACCGACGACCGTCGCAAAGCCGTTCCATCCTCGATCTCAATAGAGCACCGAATCCAGCGCTTTTGAGGCTGAAATCCCGACGTTTTTGCAGCGGATGAAGCCCGCGATCAGGCCTTGGCGCTCGGGCGCGCCGAGACGTCGCCGTGCCAGCGCCGCAGGTTCGCGAGCTCGTCGGGCACCGCCAATCGCGCCGGCTTCATCCAGTCGACGGCGACGAGCGCGGTGATGTCGGCGACCGAAAACGCCTCGCCGGCGACGAAGGGTCTTGCCGCCAGCTCGCGGTCGAGGAGCTTCAGCGCGTCAAGAACGCGCGCCTTGTTCGCCTCGCCCCAGGCCGGGATCTGCGGCGCCTCCAGGCTCTTCATCGCGGGATGGAAATGGCGAAACACCTGGGCCACCGGGCCAAAAAGGTAGTGCTCGACGCGGCGCTCCCACATCTCGATCAGCGCCGCCTCAATGCCGCTGCGGCCGAACAGGACGGGGTCCGGCCGGAGCCATTCGATGTAGCGGCAGATCGCAATCGATTCAGTGAGCGCGGTGCCGTCGTCGAGCACCAGCGCCGGCACGCGCTGGAACGGATTGATGGCCGTGTAAGCCGCCGATTTGTGCGACAGCGTTCCGAGATCGACCTCCTCGGTCGGCACGCTCATTCCTTTCTCGGCGAGAAAGATGCGCACCCGCCGCGGATTGGGCGCAACCCGGTTGTCGTAAAACTTCATGATCTCTTCCCCGCCGGAGCAGCGTGTTACGCGCCGTTATTCCAGAAAACAACCAGCTTAATCGGTTCCGCGGCGACGCCTAAGCCTGATTTAAGGAATTTGCGGCACTCTCCGGACGCCCTTGCAACCGACAGGTCCGGATGACCCTCGCGACGGCAGAGCCGACCGACTATTGCTCGCCTGCGGACTACGCGCAGGCGGGCCGCGGACGGCTGTCTGCCCGGCGGGTCCGGAAAGCGCGCGATCGGCTCGCCCAGGCGGCGATGCGACCCGCATTCGATGCCGAATTGTTGCGTCAATACGCGCAGAACCGCCTGTCAGGGTCTCTCCTGATCCTGCTGCTGGTCGGATCGGTCGGCTGCCTGTCGAGCCTGTGGGCGAGCCCGCTGGCGGCCGCCGGTTGGACCGCCGCCGCCCTCCTCATTCACGGCGTGACCGTGATCACGTGCCGCAAATTTCTCGCGCAGCCAGCAAGCGGCGCCGATCTGCGGGCTTGGCGATTCCGTTTCGTCCTGCTCGACCTGTTTTTCGGGCTCGCCTGGATCTTCCAGCTCGTCCAGCCGGTCGACCCGTACGAGGGTTCGCCCACATTCAACCTGTTCGTCATGCTCCTGGTCGTCGCGGTCGCGAGCATGCTGGCCTCGAGCCTGCCGCTCGCCGTGCTGGCGGCGACGACGCCGGTCACCGTCGCGGTCGCGCTCAATCTCATTCTCGGCGGCAGCGTCGATCATCTGATTCTCGCCGGCATGGCGATCGCCGCGCAGTGCTATTTCGTCCTGCTCTCCTACCGCATCTACACCGCCAATCTCGCCGCGCTCGAGGCGCGGGCGGAGAAGGACGCGCTGTTCGGCGAGCTCGAACAGGCGAAGGTGAAGTCCGACGAGGCGCGCCGACGCGCCGAGGCGGCGAACATCGCCAAATCGCGCTTCCTCGCGCAGATGAGCCACGAGCTGCGCACCCCGCTCAACGCCATTCTCGGCTTTTCCGAAGTGATGAAGAACGAGGTGTTC
>DASUPI010000233.1:0-3547 GCA_036281135.1 Rhodoplanes sp.
GCGCGCCAATCTCATGCACCGAAAAGACGCCACCCGCTTGCGTCAGATCCAATCCCCCCCGCAAATCGACTCCCGTCAATTGGACCTCAACTGGGGAAATACATGAACCGGACAGCCGTGGGTCAAGCCCGCGTATGACGACTCGCTAATTGCGACAGCCGGTATGAGCCGATCCGAACGTCGGACGAGACGACGCGTTACCCGGCGCCTCGGAGTCCGGCCTCTGGCCTCCCAGCGTGAACGTGTGCGCCGGGCGCCGACGCGAGAGCTCAACAAAAAGCCCTACGCGGCCGAGACCAGCCCGGCCATGCAGCGCGAGCGCGCCGGGGAAGGCCTGCCTCTCTCTCCCAGGCGCGCTCCGCTCATTCTCAACCGGGAGCCTGCGGAAGGCCGCTCAGCGCGAACGTACCCGCCGCCTCTGCCCGCCGTAGAGAACGCCCCGGCACGCGGCGCCGATGCGGCCGCGGTTGCGCACGAGGCAGCGGCGGATGAGTTCGTGGTCCGGAATATATTGCGAGCAATAGGTCTGAGCGTCGTACTGGCAGGCTGCTTGCTGTTGGGCCGTCTGGGCGCGAGCGTCTTGGGAAGCGCCCAATGCCGTCAGTGCCAGCGCGGCGACGAGCACAATGCTTTTCGTCATGACTCTCTTTTCTCCTGCGTGGACATAGAACTTGGTGAAGAGTTTGCCGATGCGCGACTATTCAGCGGGGCGAGCGGCGCTTGCGGTTCATAGAGCGTGCCTTACCCCTTGGCGCGGCGCCCGACCTGCGGCGAGTCGGGTCAGCGGTTTTCCCATTGCGGCGGGCGCTTTTCGACGAAGGCGCGAATGCCCTCGTCGGTGTCTCGCGCGAGCATGTTCTCGACCATGACCTCGCCGGCGTAGCGATAGGCGTCGGACAGTCCCATTTCCAACTGGCGATAGAACGCCTCCTTGCCGATCTTCACGGCGCGCGTTGACTTCGCGGCGATCTTGCGGGCGAGCACGAGGGCCTCCTCGCCTTCGCGACCGGGCTCGGCGAGCCGGTTGACGAGGCCCATCCGGTAGGCGTCCTCGGCGGAGATCATGTCGCCGGTCAACAGTATCTCCATCGCCTGCTTGCGGCTGACATTGCGGGAAAGCGCAACCATCGGCGTCGAGCAGAACAGGCCGACATTGATGCCGGTCGTGCCGAAATTGGCGGTCTTCGCCGCGACTGCGAGGTCGCAGCTCGCCACCAGCTGGCAGCCCGCGGCCGTCGCCGTGGCCTGAACCGAGGCGATCACCGGCTGCGGCAGGCGGACGATCGCTTGCATCATCGCGCTGCAGCGCTCGAACAGGTCGACGAAATAGGCGCGCCCGCCATCCTTGTCGGTCCGATGCGCGCTCATCTCCTTCAGATCGTGGCCGCCGCAGAAGGCCGGGCCGTTTGCGGCAAGCACGACGGCGCGTATCGACGTGTCCTGCGCGATCAGTCCGAGCGCTTCGCTGAGTGCGGCGATGGTCGCATCGGAGAGCGTGTTGCGCGCTTTGGGTCGGTTGAGCGTGAGCACCGAAATGCCGTTCAAGTCTTCCCGCAGCAGGATCGGCTCGGCCTGGGTCACGGCCTCTGCCGGTATGGGCGTGTTCATCGCGGTTCTCCCGAGCATGGTCGCTCATCAGATACATGCCCCGCCTGCAATACGAAAGGGGTCCCAGGCAGTAGCCGGTCCGCGTCGGGTCGGGCATGCTCGGCCGCGGTCACTCACCGCTCGCAGGGGAGACACGCGGCCATGCACAAGCCGGCCATGACGGTCGCCGAGCTCGATCAGTTCCTCGCGAAGGAATTCCCGCAATTCTATCACCCCGACAGCGGCGTCGCGATCGAGGACGCTTGGTATCGTGGCTGCCGCATCCGCCAGGCCTATCGCGAGACCTTCGTGCGTCCCGGCGGGACCATCTCCGGCCCGACCATGATGGCTCTCGCCGATTTCGCCATGTATGTCGCGGTGCTCGCCTCGATCGGCCCGGTTCCGCTCGCGGTCACCACCAATTTCAACATCAATTTCCTGCGCCGGCCCGCCCAGCGCGACCTCATCGCCGAAACGAAGCTGATGAAGCTCGGGAAGCGCCTCGCCGTGGGCGAGGTCGCGATCTGCTCGGAAGGGCACGATGACCCCGTGGCCCATGTGACTGCCACTTATTTCATCCCCGGACGGGAGTTGCTCTGAGGTGTTTAAATACCACTCACCTAACCGATTATATTCGCACGATCTTTTTTCCTTCTCGCGGGTTGACTGAGAACCGCCCGAACGGGTAAGAAGCGCCATCGAGGCGGGTCGCCTCGACTGCCCCCGTTCCCAGCCATGGATGCGACGAATGAAGAGCTATTCGGCGAAGCCCGCCGAGGTCGACAAGAAATGGGTGATGATCGACGCGGCCGGGCTCGTCGTCGGGCGTCTCGCCTCGATCGTGGCGATGCGGCTGCGCGGCAAGCACAAGCCGACCTTCACCCCTTATGTCGACTGCGGCGACAACGTGATCATCGTCAATGCGAAGAAGGTGGTGTTCACCGGCCGCAAGCTGCAGCAGAAGGTGTACCGGCATCACACCGGCTATATCGGCGGCATCAAGGAGCGCAGCGCGAAGTCGATCATGGAGGGTAAGTTTCCCGAGCGCATCGTTGAGAAGGCGGTCGAGCGCATGCTGCCGCGCGGTCCGCTCGGGCGACGCCAGCTCGGCTTTCTGCGGGTCTATGCCGGGCCCGAGCATCCCCACGCCGCCCAGACTCCGGAAAAAATCGATATCGCGGCTATGAATCGCAAGAACGCAAGGAACGCGTGACCATGGCCGAGACCATGCAGTCCCTCGATCAGCTTTCGACCCTCAAGCCAGCCGCGCCCGAGGCGCCGAAATACGAGCAGAAGCTCGACAAGCAGCGGCGCGCCTACGCCACCGGCAAGCGCAAGGACGCGGTCGCCCGCGTTTGGCTGAAGCCCGGCGCAGGCAAGATCACCGTCAACAAGAAGACCGTGGACATCTATTTCGCTCGGCCGGTTCTCCGCATGCTGATTCAGCAGCCGCTCGTCGCCGCGAACCGGCACGGCCAATACGATGTCGAATGCACGGTGGCCGGGGGCGGCCTGTCCGGCCAGGCCGGCGCCGTGCGCCACGGCATCTCCAAGGCGCTGACGCATTATGAGCCCGATCTGCGCCCCATCCTGAAGCGCGGTGGATTTCTCACGCGCGACTCGCGCGTGGTCGAGCGCAAGAAATACGGCCGGGCGAAGGCGCGGCGTTCCTTCCAGTTCTCCAAGCGCTGATCGTTCTCGATCGCGGCCCGGGCGAAATCCCGGTCCGGCGGAGCGGAGTTCGTATTGTCGATCGGCGTTTTCGTCGATCGGAGGTGCGGTGCCTGCGCGGTGGATCATCCGCCCAACACCGCTAAACGCTGTGCCGGCTTTCGGTCCGGCGCGGCGGCCATCAATCGCCGAAAACCGTGACAATGACCTTGCGTTCGCGCTGGCGGGTGTCGAGATTGACGATTGCGATCTGCTGCCAGGTCCCTAGATCGGGGCTGCCGCCCGAGAC
>DASUPI010000234.1:0-4926 GCA_036281135.1 Rhodoplanes sp.
TCATAAACGAACGATCGTCGACGGAAACGAAGCTGCCGCCTCGGTGGCCTACCGGCTTAGCGAAGTGGTGGCGATCTATCCGATCACGCCGTCGTCTCCAATGGGCGAATGGGCCGACCAGTGGATGGCGGATGGCGCGAAGAATATCTGGGGCACGGTGCCCGACGTGATCGAGATGCAGAGCGAGGGCGGCGCCGCTGGCGCGCTGCACGGCGCTTTGCAGGGTGGGGCCTTGGCGACGACGTTCACCGCCTCGCAAGGCCTCTTGTTGATGATCCCCAATATGTACAAGATCGCCGGCGAACTCACCTCGGCGGTCATCCACGTCGCCGCGCGCACGCTCGCAACGCACGCGCTCTCGATCTTCGGCGACCATAGCGACGTGATGGCGACGAGGCAGACCGGGTTTGCGCTGCTCGCCGCCAATTCGGTGCAGGAAGCGCACGATTTCGCGCTGATTTCTCAGGCGGCGGCCCTCGAGTCGCGCGTGCCGTTCCTGCACTTCTTCGACGGCTTCCGCACCTCGCACGAAGTCAACCTGATCAGCGAGCTGAGCGACGACGATCTACACGCGATGATCGACGACAATCTGGTGCGAGCGCATCGCGAGCGCGCCATGTCGCCGAATCGTCCGATCCTACGCGGAACGGCGCAGAATCCCGACGTGTTCTTCCAGGCGCGCGAGGCGATCAATCCGTTCTACCGGGCCTGTCCGACCATCGTGCAGAACGTGATGGACCGCTTTGCGCAGCGGACGGGCCGCGCCTACCGCCTGTTCGACTATTACGGCGCGCCCGACGCGGAGCGGGTCGTGATCCTGATGGGGTCGGGCGCGGGCGCGGCGGAAGAGACGGTGGAAGTGCTGCAGGCGCGCGGCGAAAAGGTCGGCATGCTGAAGGTCCGGCTGTTCCGCCCGTTTGCAGCGGAAACCTTCCTCGCGGCGCTGCCGCGCACGGTCAAGTCGATCGCGGTTCTCGACCGCACCAAGGAGCCGGGCGCGATCGGCGAGCCGCTCTATCAAGACGTGCTGTCGGTCTACGCCGAGCGCATCGCCTGCGGCGTTGCGACGTCGATGCCGCGGGTGATCGGCGGGCGTTACGGACTGTCGTCGAAGGAATTCACCCCGGCGATGGTGAAGGGTGTGTTCGACGAGCTCAATAAAGCGGAACAGAAGAACCACTTCACCGTCGGCATTCAAGACGACGTGTCGCATACGAGTCTTGATTTCGACCCGGACTTCTCGACCGAGCATCCGCGGACCGTGCGGGCCCTCTTCTACGGCCTCGGCTCAGACGGAACGGTCGGCGCCAACAAGAACTCGATCAAAATCATCGGCAAGGGCACGGACAGCTGGATTCAGGGCTACTTCGTCTATGATTCGAAGAAGGCCGGCTCGGTCACCGTCTCGCACTTACGCTTCGGGCCCGATCCGATCCGCTCGACCTACCTGATCAGCAAGGCGAATTTCATCGCCTGTCATCAGTCCCAGTTCCTTAACAAAATCGACATGTTGGCGGCGGCCGAGCAGGGCGCCACCTTCCTGCTCAACACGCCGCACGGCCCCAATGAAGTGTGGGAGCATCTGCCGCGCGAGGCGCAGGACGCGATCATCCGCAAGAAGCTGAAAGTGTACGTGATCGACGGCTATGCGGCGGCGCGCGAAGCGGGCATGGGCAACCGCATCAACACCATCATGCAGACCTGCTTCTTCGCGATCAGCGGCGTGCTGCCGCGCGACGAAGCGATAAAGGCGATCAAAAAGGCGATCGAGGACACCTACGGCAAGCGGGGCGCCGCGGCGGTGCAGAAGAACTTCGCCGCGGTCGACACGACGCTCGCGCGCCTGCACGAGGTTCGCGTGCCCGACCAGGTGAGCAGCACGTTCGAAATCCTGCCGCCGGTGCCGGCGCGCGCGCCGACCTTCGTGCGCGACGTGCTCGGGACCATGATCGCCGGCAAGGGCGACACGCTGCCGGTGAGCGCGATGCCGATCGACGGGACCTTCCCGACCGCGACGGCGCAATGGGAGAAGCGTAACATCGCGCAGCAGATCCCGGTGTGGGACGAGAAGCTGTGCATCCAGTGCGGCAAATGCGTGCTGGTGTGTCCGCACTCGGTGATCCGCGCCAAGGTCTATAACGCCGAACATCTCACCGGGGCGCCGGAGACCTTCAAATCGACCAAGCCGAAATGGCGCGAGTTCGAGTCGCAGCGCTACACGCTCCAGGTTTCGCCGGAGGACTGCACCGGCTGTCGCCTGTGCGTGGAAATCTGTCCGGCCAAGAGCAAGAGCGAGGTCAAGCACAAGGCGATCAACATGGAGGCGCAGGGTCCGCTGCGCGAGCCCGAGAGCGCCAACTGGGAGTTCTTCCTTAATATCCCGGACAGCGATCGCGACCACCTGCGGCACAACCTCGTCAAGGACGTGCAGCTGCTCGAGCCGCTGTTCGAGTTCGCCGGCGCCTGCGCCGGTTGCGGCGAGACGCCCTATATCAAGCTCCTGACCCAGCTGTTCGGCGATCGCCTGATGATCGCCAACGCCACCGGCTGCACCTCGATCTATGGCGGCAACCTGCCGACCACGCCCTACGCCCAGAACGCGGAGGGGCGCGGGCCGACCTGGTCGAACTCGCTGTTCGAGGACAATGCCGAGTTCGGCCTCGGCATGCGGCTCGCGGTCGACAAGCAGATGCAGTTCGCGCGCGAGCTGGTCGTGCGGGTGAACGGCCAGCTCGGCGACGTGCTGGTCAAGGGGCTGCTCGAAGGCGATCAGTCGACCGAGGTGGGGATCGATGAGCAGCGAGGGCGCGTCGCGGAGCTGAAGCAGAAGCTCGCCGAGATCAAGACGCCGGAAGCCCAGGCGCTGCTCGCGGTCGCCGACGGTCTCGTGCGCAAGAGCGTGTGGATCCTGGGCGGCGACGGCTGGGCCTACGACATCGGCTTCGGCGGACTGGATCATGTGCTGGGCGCCGGCCGCAACGTCAATGTGCTGGTCATGGACACCGAGGTGTACTCCAACACCGGCGGCCAGATGTCGAAGGCGACGCCGCGGGCGGCGGTGGCGAAATTCGCGACCGGCGGCAAGCGGACCGGCAAGAAGGACCTCGCGATGGAGGCGCTGTCCTACGGCTATGTCTACGTGGCGAAGGTCGCGATGGGCGGCAACGACGCCCATACCGTGAACGCGTTCCTCGAAGCGGAGGCGCACGAGGGCCCGTCGATCATCATCGCCTACAGCCACTGCATCGCGCATGGCTTCGATATGGCGAATGGGCTCAATCAGCAGAAGAACGCGGTTCTGTCGGGCTACTGGCCGCTGATGCGCTATAATCCGGGGCTGCGGGAGCAAGGCAAGAACCCGTTCCAGCTCGACTCCAAGGCGCCGAGCATTCCGTTCAGGCAATACGCGTATAACGAGGCGCGCTACACCATGCTGGTGCGCAGCAATCCGCTGGCGGCGCGCGAGCTGTTGAAGATGGCGCAGGACGACGTCGAGCGGCAGTGGCGCGTCTATTCGAACCGCGCCGCGATGCCGGGCCGCGCCGCAACGCCCGACATTGCGCCGCGCGAAGCCGAAGATGCCTCGGATCAGACGAACCTGGGAGGCGACGAGGAATGAGTGATCTGACAACGAGATATATGGGGCTGACCCTGAAGTCGCCGCTGGTCGCGTCGGCGTCTCCGCTGTGCGAATCGGCGGAGAATATCGGCAAGCTCGAGGACCAGGGGATCGCGGCGGTCGTGTTGCCCTCGCTGTTCGAGGAGCAACTCGTATTGGAAAGCCTGCGCGTCGACGCCGATCTCGAACGCGGGTCGGACAGCTTTCCCGAGTCGCTCAACTTCTTTCCTGACCTGCACACCTACAATCTCGGGCCGGACGGTTATCTCGAGCTGATCCGCTCCGCCAAGGCGCGCGTATCGATCCCGGTGATCGCCAGCCTCAACGGCGTCACGCCGGGGGGATGGATCGAGTATGCGCATCTGATACAGGAGGCGGGCGCGGACGCGATCGAGCTGAACATCTACTCGATCGCGACCGATCCCACGCAAAGCGGCGATGCGGTCGAGAAGGGCTATCTCGAACTCGTCGCGCGGATCAAGCAGAGCGTCCGCGTTCCGCTCGCCGTCAAGCTGTCGCCGTTCTTCAGCGCGCCGGCGAATTTCGGCAGGCGCCTGTGCGAGGCCGGCGCCGACGGCCTCGTGCTGTTCAACCGCTTCTACCAGCCCGATTTCGACATCGAGGAGCGCGAGGTCGTGCCCTCGCTGGTGCTGAGCCGTCCCGAGGAACTGCTGCTCAGGCTGCATTGGGTCGCGATTCTGTACGGCCATGTCGAGGCGGATCTGGGCATCACCGGCGGCGTGCACAGCGCGCAGGATGTGGTGAAATGCATCATGGCGGGCGCCCGCGTCGCATGCATGACCTCGGCGCTCCTGCGCAACGGGGCGCAACATGCGGCTCGCGTGCTGACCGCGCTGAACAATTGGCTCGACGAGCGCGAATATGCCTCGGTCGCGGAAATGTGCGGCAGCATGAGCTACAACGCCGTGCCCGACCCGACCGCCTATGAGCGCGGCAACTACATGAAGGTGCTCGGCTCTTACACGCTGTAGCGCCGCACGCGCCGCGCGCGGCGGCAGGGCTACAAAAGCCGCCTTTTCGCCGGGCGAAGGGCGGCTTTTCATATTGGCGCGATCGCAAGACGCTACGTCCGCCGCGCGGGCGGCGCGACAGCGCGTCACAGGTTTTTTCTACAGGCGACCATTTGGCGCATGCGGGAGGAAGCTCAGTCGTACACGACATGGCGAGCCGACCCGACGACGAGCCGTGTGCGCGTGTTGACGCTCCTGGGGCGCATCGCGCCCGGCGCGACGCCCGTGCGTCGGCGCGGGCGCGACTTGTCCCGAGAGCGGGACATCATAGTCATA
>DASUPI010000235.1:0-3311 GCA_036281135.1 Rhodoplanes sp.
TGCAGGAATATGGGACTCATGGTTGCGGCACAAAGCTGGAGCAATCATTCCATGAACCAGCCATGGCTTACGATCAATGACTGCCCGGTCAGCGCATTAGTCGGAAAGCTCGCGAACAGCAGTGCGATTTCGGCCACGTCCTCGATGGTCGTAAACTCCTTGTCGACGGTTTCACCGAGCATGACCCGTTCCACCACCTCCTTCTCCGAAATGCCGAGTGCCTTCGCTTGTTCAGGGACTTGCTTTTCCACCAACGGCGTGCGGACAAAACCCGGGCAGATCACATTGGCGCGGACGCCGTGTGCCGCCCCTTCCTTCGATATGACACGCGCCAGGCCGAGCAGTCCGTGCTTTGCCGTGACATAGGCCGCCTTGAGCGGCGAGGCCTCCTTGGAATGAACCGATCCCATGAAGATCACCGACCCGCCGCCACGCCGGTACATGTGAGGAATGCAAGCCTTGGTCGTCAGGAACGCGCCATCGAGATGGATGGAGAGCAGCTTCTTCCAGTCCTCGAACGGAAAGTCCTCAATCTTGTGCACGATCTGAATGCCCGCGTTCGAGACCAGAACATCCACCCCTCCCCAGGTCTCGATCACCCTGGCCACCCCGGCTTGCACCTGCTGTTCGCTGGTGACATTCATCTCGACGGCAATGGCCTCGCCCGGTCCCATTGCGGTCAGCATGGCGGCCGTTTTTTTTGCGGTATCAAGCTTCAGATCGGCAATGGCGACCTTAGCTCCGGCAGTCACGTAGCGCTTTGCTATGCCCTCGCCGATGCCGCCAGCGGCGCCGGTAATCAAGCAGACCTTGTCTTTGAGTTGCATCGCGTGAGTCCCTTCATTTGATCAGATAGTCATGGACAACCTCGCCCAGCCCGAGGGGTCAGGTCGGCCCGCGAGTCGTTGAGATACATCGCGTGGACGTATTCGCCGCGAATTCCATTCAAGCTGACCGGTATGACCTGACCCGATTCCGTGTAGTCGCCAAAACCTGTCGAGTGTCACGGTCGAGTGGCGCGGGCACCACCGCCCTGATCGCATCGATATCGGTTCGATAGGTGATCACGAGGAATTTCTGTCGACGAAGCGATACGGCCCGCGCGGATAGGATGGACTGCGTCCAAATTGCGTGCCGTAAACGGTGGAAGTGCGGTAATGGATGCCTCCCCAGACCCGGGCGTTCTCGACCTCCTTCGAGATTTGCGAAAAGTTCGCGTGCAGCCCTCCGGCTCGCCGGATGAGCTGACCTTCTGAAACGCATTCTACACAGGCCTTCCAACTCACCCTTTCAGCTCCGCTAAATCCTCATAGAGCGCCAGCGCCTCGGGATTGGCGAGCGCTTCGGTGTTCTTCACGGGGCGGCCATGCACCATGTCGCGCACCGCGATCTCGGTGATTTTGCCGGAGCGCGTGCGCGGGATGTCGGCGACCTCGATGATCTTCGCCGGGACATGGCGCGGGCTTGCCCCGGTGCGGATTTGCCGGCGGATGCGCTCCTTGAGCGCCTCGTCGAGGGTAACGCCCTCGCGCAGCCGCACAAACAGCACTACACGCACGTCGTGCTCCCAGTCCTGTCCGATGCAGATCGCCTCGACTACTTCGGGGATCTGCTCGACCTGCGCATAGATTTCCGCCGTGCCGATGCGCACGCCGGCGGGATTGAGGGTCGCGTCGGACCGGCCATAGATAATCAGGCCGCCGTGGCGCGTCCATTCGGCGAAATCGCCATGCGCCCAGACATTGGGAAATTTTTCAAAATAGGCGGCGCGATATTTCTTGCTGTCCGGGTCGTTCCAGAACATCACCGGCATCGAAACGAACGGCTTTGTGCAGACGAGTTCGCCCTTCTCCTCGCGAACCGGCCGGCCGTCGTCCGAATAGACGTCGACCGCCATGCCGAGGCCGGGGGCCTGGATTTCTCCCATCCACACCGGCGAAGTCGGATCGCCGCCGACGAAGCAGGAGATGATGTCGGTGCCGCCGGAGATCGAGGCGAGATGCAGATCCGCTTTGATCTCGCGATAGACATATCCGAAACTCTCCGGCGCGAGCGGCGAGCCGGTCGAGGTGACAAGGCGCAGCGCGGAGAGATTATGCGTCTTCGCTGGCGCGAGCTCCGCTTTCGCGCAGCCGTCGATATATTTCGCCGAGGTGCCGAACACGTTCATGCGCGCGTCCTGGGCGAAGTCCCACAGCACCGCCGGGTTCGGCGCAAACGGCGAGCCGTCATAGAGGAGGAGCGTCGCTTCGCTTGCGAGCCCAGAGACGAGCCAGTTCCACATCATCCAGCCGAGCGTGGTGAAATAGAACAGCCGCTCGCCGGCGCGCAGGTCGCACTGGAGCTGATGCTCCTTGAGATGCTGCAGAAGCGTGCCGCCCGCCCCGTGCACGATGCATTTGGGCACGCCGGTCGTGCCGGAGGAATACAGGATATAGATCGGGTGATCGAACGGCAGCCGCTCATAGGCGATCGGTCGTGGCGCGACGGGTTTGAGATAGTCTTCGAGCGTGACCGCGCGCGGCAATTCGCTCGCCACCGCCCCCGCCTCGCCGAGATAGGGCACCACCACCACGGTCGCGGCCGAGCCGAGCTGCGCCACGATCGTCTTGAGCTTGTCGAGGATGCGCACCTGTTTGCCGTTGTACCAATAGGCGTCGGCGGTGATGAATAGTTTCGGTTCGATCTGTCCGAAGCGGTCGAGCACCCCGCGTTCGCCAAAATCGGGCGAGCAGGACGACCAAATCGCCCCGATCGAGGTCGCGGCCAGCATCGCGGCGACAGCCTCCGGGATGTTCGGCAACATGGCCGCGACCCGGTCGCCAACGCCGACGCCGGACGCCTTCATTGCTTGCTGCAGGCGGGAGACGAGGGCCTGCAACTGCGCCCAGGTGAACTCGCTGGCGGCCTTGTCCTCGCCACGGAAGACGATTGCGGCGCCTTCGTCGGCTCGGCGCAGCAGATTTTCGGCGAAGTTCAGCTTGGCGTCGGGAAAGAACTTGGCGCCGGGCATCGTTTCGGAGTCGATCACCATGCGGGCGCCTTTGTCGCCGATGACGCCGCCGAGATCCCACATGAGGCTCCAGAACGCCCCACGTTGTTCGATCGACCAGGCATGCAGATCGCGATAGGTCTTCAGATCGAGCCCATGCCGCCGGTTGACCTCGGCTATGAAGCCCATGATTCGGCTCGTCGCGATGCGCTCGGGCGACGGTGACCACAACGGGACCTCAGCCATGAACGGACCCTCCTCTGATCTTCGCAATAGCATTTTGTGCGTTTCCGCACCACTTGAGCACGCAAGCTGGTGC
>DASUPI010000236.1:0-18690 GCA_036281135.1 Rhodoplanes sp.
TGCGCAACGAGGACGTGATCGATCTCTATGACCGGGTCCGCGTGGGCGCGCGGGTGGTGGTGATCTGACGTGGGGTGAGACGCGATCGACGCGGACAAATGCCTGGAACGTCAAGTCCGTCGTCAGGGGAGACCGAGCTGATGGACTGGCTCGTCAACGACGGACTGCCCCTCGTCGCCAGGATCTGCCTGGTCGCGATTTTCCCGTTCAGCGGGCTCGACAAGATCGTCAACTGGGACAATGCGCTGGCGCAGGCTAGCTCCAGCTTCCTTCCCGGCGCGCCGGTGCTGCTCGTCCTCGCCATGACGGTCGAGTTCGTCACGCCGGTCTGCATCGTCTCCGGCTGGTGTGGCGGACCGACCGCTTTCGTCCTGGCCGGATACTGCGGGATCACGGCGATCCTCTACCATAACTTCTGGGCCTATCCGCGTTTCTGGTCGCCGGCGAGCGCGGGGTACCCGCATGTCTGGGATTTTCTGAAGAACTTCGGGCTCGCCGGCGGCCTCTTGCTGGTCGTGCTCGGCAGCGGCCTTGTCCCGCGGCTCGAGGACGCGGCAAAGGTCATGCCAGCATCGGATATCGTTCGCCTCCAGGCAAACTAACCCCGAGCGAACGCGACCGAACAGAGGAAGCAGCCGTGGGCGATGCAAGCAGCGACAGCAAGGCCACGGGCGGCCCGCCTCCAAAACTGCCCTACTGGCACGTCTGGACCGATGACGACGGCATGACTCACCAGACCCGCTGCGAGCTGTCCGCATTCCGATTGCAGAGCATGGGCGGCCGGGCGGCGCCGCAGTGGAACGACCGCCTGGTCACGTCGGGCGCGACCGTGCTGATCGCCACGCTGCCGGTTGGCTGGATCGGCGATTGGCACGGCAACCCGAGGCCGCAATGGATCGTGCCCCTGTCGGGCTGCTGGTTTGTCGAGACCACGGACGGAACGCGGGTGGAGATGGGACCCGGCGAGATTTCCTTCGGAGCGGACCAGAACGCAAAGCCCGACGCCGATGGCCGTGCGGGGCATCGCTCCGGCACCGTCGGCGATCAGCCTGCCGTGATGATGATCGTGCAGCTCGAAGACGCGCGCTGGATCGCGGCGCGCCCGGGAGCGTTCGCGTGAGTTCCGCAAGCGAACCCTGCACAACGTGATCTGGCACAAAAACGGGCGCGCCTGATGGACGGTTTCGAGATCATCGACCAGCGGTTCCGTCGCTTCGTCCTGCCGAATGCGCCGCTGGAGAAACTGGCCGACGGGTTCCGCTGGCTGGAAGGCCCGGTGTGGTTCGCCGACATGCAATGTCTGTTCGTGAGCGACATCCCGAACGACCGCATCATGCGGTGGACGGAGCACGGCGGCGTCAGCGTCTTTCGCCAGCCGGCCGGCTATCCCAATGGCCAGACGCGCGACCGCGAGGGGCGTCTCATCACCTGCTCGCATCGCCGCCGGTGCGTCCTGCGCACCGAACTCGACGGCGAGGTGACGGTGCTCGCCGATCGCTTCGAGGGGAAGCGGTTGAACTCTCCCAACGACGTCGTCGTAAAATCCGACGGGACGATCTGGTTCTCCGATCCGCCCTACGGCATCCAGACCGACTACGAGGGAGGCAGGCAGGACCAGCAGCTGCCGGCCCGGGTTTACCGGCTGGACCCGCGGGCGGGCGCGCTGAGCGTGGCGGCCGACGACTTCGAGGGCCCCAACGGCCTGTGCTTTTCTCCCGACGAGCGGCGTCTCTACATCGTCGAGACCGGCCTCTTGTTCGCGGACGACCCGGTTCGGCACATCCGCGCGTTCGATGTCGACGAGGCCGGCGGCTTACGAAACGGCCGGGTATTCCACACCGTGACCCCGGGCAATGCCGACGGCATCCGCTGCGACGAGGACGGCCACGTCTGGAGCAGCGCCGGCGACGGCGTGCATTGCATCGATCCGTCCGGCGCGCTGCTCGGCAAGATCAAGGTCCCTTTCAACGTCGCGAACCTGACCTTCGGCGGGCGCTGCCGCAGCCGCCTGTTCATCTGCGCCTCGGCGGCGCTGTTCGCCATCTATACGAACCAGCGCGGCGCGCAGCGTCCATGATGCGGATAGGCTGACCGGCAACACGGTCGCGCGGCCGCGTTTGCGTCGAGGAGTCCCGCGACTGCTCTGGCCGATGCCGCTATTTAGCGTCACCGCGGGATAGCCGGCGACGCCGGGCGGAAAGCCGGTGGTCAGGCCCGGAATGTCCACCGCGGCCGGATTCCAGTTCTTGTTCGCCAGTTCCTGCACCATCCAGAACGCGACCGAGTTGGACAGCATTTCGCGCGCGTCGCGCAGCGAATGCTTCAGCCGGATCATGAACTGATCGATCGCGTCGGCCTTGGTCACGAAATAATCGCCCGGCAGCGGCGGCCGGTTCGGCAGGTAGACGGTCGGGATGCCTGCGAACACCTGGTCGGAAACGATCGTGCGGTAGAACAACGGACCACACACGCGTTGCACATAATAATTGAGATCGGCCTGAGCCAACTGCGCCTGGCCGAGCGAGGGCCGCACCTCGGCATACGGCACGATCTTGATCCGGTCGTCGGGCAGGGTGATACACATAGAGATCGGAACCGACGACCAGCACCAACGGACCGGGGCCGTTTGTCTCCTGGCGGCGACGGCCTGTGTAAGCATCTGGCCCAAAGTGGGCTGGCCGGCCGGATAGTCGGGCTCCTCGCTGCCCGTGAAGTCGAAAAACAGGTTCATGAATTCGGCGGGCGCCGTATAGCCGCCGGTCGTCTGCGCCGGCGCCGGCGCAGGAAGGAGCAGCAGCAGGCTCAGCACGAGGAAAGGGAGGCGGATAGATCGCACGCGCGTGTTCCTTGTGTCGCGCCCGGATTCTGACGCTGGCGATGCCTTCTGGATAGGATCGATTCGTAGCGTGCGTCCGGCTGGCGGCCGGACATGCGAGGAGTGAGCAGGAAGTCAGGAGGGGGCCTGCTCGCCGGACGGGAGCGCGCCTAAGAGAAAATAGGTCGCGTGGACGCCGACGCTTTTCATCTCGATTTGCCCGCGCGGCTCGAATGCGAAGTGAGCGGCGGTGAAGTCCTTGTACGCGGCCGATACGTGAATGCGGCCGGGCACGCCGTGCGACTCCATGCGGGACGCGACATTCACGGTGTCGCCCCAGAGGTCGTAGGTCATCCGCGCATTCCCGATGACGCCGGCGGTGACCGGGCCCGAATGGATGCCGGCGCGCATCTGCAGTTTGGCGTCTCCGAGCGCCGGAGCGTTTTCGATGATGTCCAGGAATTCGAGCGCGAGGAGACCGATCGCGCGGGAGCCCTGCAACGGGTCCCCGGAAAGACCGCCCACGGCCATGTAGGAATCTCCGATCGTCTTGATCTTGTCCACGCCGAGCCGTTCGCAGGCAGCGTCCACCCGGCTGAAGATCGTGTCGAGATAGGCGACCACCTGGCCCGGCTCGACTTCGCGGGAGGCGGCGGTGAAGCCGACCAGGTCGACGAAAAGAACGGAACAGCGCTCGGCCTGGTCGGCGATGCGACCGTCGGGTGCGACCTTCAACCGTTCTGCGATCCGCTTCGGCAGGATCGACGTGAGGAGCGCCTCGGAGCGTTCCTCGGCGCGATACTGCGCCGTCAGCGCGAAGGAGAACAGCAGCCCGTTGATCAGATAAGCATTCATCGCCGCTTCGATCGAAAGGTTGCGGCGCAGTTCGCTGTCGCCGGGCAGCACGAAGCCGTTCTCCGGCACGAAAATGAACGTCACGAGAAGCGCGGCGAAATTGAGCGCGTAGAGTGCGAGGAAGATCCGGAAATTCTCGACGCCGACGAGAAACAGAACGAACCCTGCCAGCGTGAAATAGAACTGCAGGTCGCTCGCCGTGCCAACAGCGAACACGACAAACAGATGACCGATGACGCCCCCGACGATGAGCGTCGTCGCTGCGACCAGATCCCCGAAGGCGTGCAGCCGATGGTTCAGCGCACAGAACACAAAAACCAGGAGATTATAGGCGTTGACGACGAGGAGCCCCTGGAAATTGTGGGCGGCGATGGAGACGAAATGCACAGCGGCCGTGAGCGCAAGGCCGTATGCGGCGATATTGGTGAACAGCTGCCGACGCCGAACGAGGCGATCGGTCGACGTGATGCCCGCGAAGAGGAGACGCTCGGCCGCCGAGGCAAGCCACGTGTCCCGTCGCAGTGGCCCGCGAAGCAGAAACTCTCGTCTCGGCGTCATGCGGTAGCTTCATCGTAAAGGCCGGCACTCTGGCCTATCAGGCCGGCGCGATCCCGAGCAAGCGGGCCTCCCGAGGATTGATTCGAGCGGGCCGAGAATTTGGGATTCATGTCGGCGGCGCGGACTTGACTTAGGCGAACGTTTCGATATCCATAGAAATATGGAAAAGACGGATGCGGTCGCGGCGCTCGGGGCGCTCGCGCAGGACAATCGGCTCGACGTGTTCCGACTGCTGGTGCAGGCGGGCCCGGAGGGGCGGCCGGCGGGAGAGATCGCGGCGGCGCTGGGCGTTCCGCCCAACACGCTGTCCTTCCATTTCGACCGGCTTCGCTTCGCGGGTCTGGTGAGCGTGCGCCGCAATGGACGCTCGATGATCTATTCGGCGAATTTCGACGCGATGACCGCGCTCGTCTCCTACCTCACCGAGAACTGCTGCGGCGGCAAGGAAAGCTGTGGGCCTTTCGGGGGCGCAACGCGCACCGAACGGGCCGGCGCGGCCCGCAAGGAACCGGCGGGGATGGCCCGCAAGGAGGCGTCATGAACCGGCCCTACACCGTGCTGTTTCTCTGCACCGGCAATTCGGCCCGCTCGATCATCGCCGAGGCCATCCTCAACAAGGTCGGCGAAGGCCGGTTTCGCGCCTTCAGCGCCGGCAGCCATCCGAAGGGCGCGGTCAACCCGAATACTTTGCGGCTCCTCGACAATCTCTGCTACGACATCAACGTCTTCCGATCCAAATCCTGGAACGAGTTCGCTCGCCCCGATGCGCCCGCGCTCGATTTCGTGTTCACCGTCTGCGACGATGCGGCCGGCGAAACCTGCCCGGTCTGGCCGGGCCAGCCCATGACCGCGCACTGGGGCATTCCCGATCCCGCCGCGGTCAAGGGCAGCGCAAGCGAGGTCGCCTACGCATTCAATGAAACGCACCGCATGCTGGCGCAGCGGATCGGCATTTTCACGTCGCTGCCCATCAGCGCTCTCGACGGCCTGACGCTGCAGAAGCGGGTCGAGGCGATCGGCCGCATGGAAGGCGCGACGCGCGGCGCATCGCCGTCCGGAGTATCGCAGTCCGGAGTGACTCAAGCCGGCGCATCGCACTCCGGCGCCGCGCAAGGAGCCGCACGTGTCCGCGGTTGAGCGCTATCTCACTTTGTGGGTCGGCCTGTGCATCGTGGCCGGGATCGCGCTCGGCCATCTGATGCCGGGCGTATTCCAGGCGATCGGCGCGGCGGAAGTCGCCAAAGTCAATATTCCGGTCGCCGTGCTCATCTGGCTGATGATCATCCCGATGCTGATTAAGATCGACTTCGCCGCGCTCGGCGAGGTGCGCAGGCACTGGCGCGGCATCAGCGTGACGCTGTTCGTGAACTGGGCGGTGAAGCCGTTTTCCATGGCGGCGCTCGGCTGGCTGTTCATCGGTTACCTGTTCAGGGACTGGCTGCCCGCCGACCAGATCAATTCCTACATCGCCGGCCTGATCCTGCTCGCCGCCGCGCCGTGCACCGCGATGGTGTTCGTGTGGAGCCATCTCACCAAGGGCGAGCCGCATTTCACGCTGTCGCAGGTCGCGCTGAACGATGCGATCATGGTGTTCGCCTTCGCGCCGATCGTGGGCTTTCTGCTCGGCCTCTCGGCGATCACCGTGCCGTGGGAGACGCTCGTCCTCTCGGTCGTGCTCTACATCGTGCTCCCGGTGATCGTCGCGCAGATCCTGCGCTCCTGGCTGCTGGCGCATGGCGGCGAGGCGAGGCTCGCGCGGGTTCTCGACGGTCTGCAGCCGATTTCGCTCACGGCGCTGCTCGCGACCCTCGTTCTTCTGTTCGGGTTTCAGGGCGAACAGATTCTGCGCCAGCCGCTGGTCATCGTGATGCTGGCCGTCCCGATTCTGATCCAGGTCTATTTCAATGCGGCGATCGCCTATTTTCTCAATCGGCTCGTCGGCGAGGAGCATTGCGTCGCCGGACCGTCAGCCCTCATCGGGGCGAGCAACTTTTTCGAACTCGCCGTCGCCGCCGCCATCGTGCTGTTCGGGTTCAATTCCGGAGCGGCGCTCGCGACCGTCGTGGGCGTCCTGATCGAGGTTCCCGTGATGCTGTCCGTGGTGTGGCTCGTCAACCGCAGCAAGGGCTGGTACGAGGCCTCGCGGCCGCCATTGATGTTCCCGCGCAAGTCCTGATTCCCGGCCTTCTTTCCGCCATCAGATCGCCGGGTGTGGACGGACATTCCAGGGCCAAAATCTTGCGCTCCAAGGGTCGGGCGAGCGAACTCGAAGCTCGGGCGCAACACGCGCTAGAGCAATTCCGGTCCTGCTGATCGGAATGGCTCTGTTCGTCCTTGAGGTCGCATTTCTGCGGCGGACGGTTCCGCTCCGGATCATCTCGGGGCAGGCTTCGCCGGGACGTGCATGGGTCGGGAGGCGGTGCCGTGGGTGACAGCGAGTTCAACTACCGTGCGTTCCTCGTCTTCGCCCTCGCCGATGCGGCGTGGGCCGACGAGTTCCAGCGCGCGCTCGAGAGCGCCCGCATCGCCCGGCAACTCGTCGGCAAGGAAACGCCCTACGGGTCGGCGCCGGCGGACCTCAAGCCGATCTTTCGCTTCGGCGACGCGCCGGAAGGGCAGGGGGGGCTTACCGACGAGGCCGCCTCAGCGCTCGCCGATTCGCTTTTTCTCGTGGTTCTTTGTTCCCCGGACGCCGCCGGGAGCGAATCCGTGGACGAGGCCGTGCGCCGCTTCAAACTGGCGGGCAAGCGCGAGCGGATCATCCCGGTAATCATCGATGGCGAGCCCGGAAACGAAGCGCGCGAATGCTTTCCGGTCGCCCTGCGCTTCCGGCTGTCCCCGGACGGGCCGCTCTCCATTGAACCGGAAGCGACGGTCGCCCCGCTCGTCATCGACGCTCGTCCGGAAGCCGGCGGCAAGGACCGCGCCGTCCTGACCCTGACCGCGGCCTTGGCGGGGCTCGACATCGACACATTCCTCACGGCGGAGCTCGTTCACGCAGTGGAGCAGGTTCAGGCGGTGCAGCAGGCTCAGGCGGTCGAGCCTGAGCCTGAGCCTGTTCACGCGGTCGAGCCCGGCGCCGTCGAGCCTATTCATGCGCTCGAGTCTGTTCCCGCGGTCGAGCCGGTTGTGGTCGAGCCTGAGCCCGTTCACGCGGTCGAGCCTGTTCACGAAGCCGAGCCCGTTCAGACAGCCGAGCCCGTTGCGGTCGAGCCCATTCCCTTGGCGGCGCAGGTTCAACCGGCGGAGCCCGTTCACGCTCATCAGGCGCCGGAGCCCGTGGTGGAGCCGGTGCAGAGCGGGGAGCCTGCTCACGCGGCGGAACCCGTTCACATCCCGCCGCCTTTCCCGATCGCGGAACCCGTACGCATTCCGCCGGCTTCCCCAATCGCGGAACCTGCTCACGCGGCCGAGCCCGCTCACGTGGCGGAGCCCGTTCGTCCGCCCGACCTCCTTCGTCCAGCCGAGCCCGGTCGCCCGCCGGAGCCGCCTCGGGCGGCGAAGCCTCCGCCGCCGGCGAAGCCCGCTCGCAAGCCGCGCTCGCGCATGCGTACGGGACTTGTCGCGGCGCTGCTGCTGATTGCCGTGTTCGCCGGTGGGCTCGCATGGCTGCGCTACGAGCTGCCGCGCAACCCGGCGCTGCTCGACGCCGTGCTCGAGACGGGAACGACGATGACCACGCACATGGTCGAGTCCGCCGAGCGCCTGGGCGCGCCGCGGTCTGTTTCGCGCGGGCTTGCCGAGGTGAACGAATCGGCGCTGCGCAACATTGCCGAATGGGCGCCCAACACGCCGGAGCTTCGCCATCGCAAGGCGGCCATGCTGCTCGCTTTCGCGCGGCAGGACGAGGCGCTCGGGAAGGGCGGCGGTTCGCGTGATGCGATCGCGCATGCAAGTGTGCTGCTGGCCGGGATCGGGCCCGAAGACATCGGAAACCCGACCCTCGAACGCAACGTCGCGATGGCGCAACTCGCCGCCGCCGGCGACTTTCTCGCGCATGGCTCCGTCGACGAGGCGCTCAAGTCTCTCCGTCCGAGCCTCGCGACGCTCGAGCGCCGCGCTGCCGCCAATCCCGCCGACACCGAGCGTCAACGCGATCTTTCGCTCGCGGTCAATGCGATGGGCGACGCGCTGCTCGCCAAAGGGGCGCTCGACGAAGCCTTCCAGCGCTACCGCGAGGCCCTGACGCTGCGCGAGCGTCTGGTCGTCCTCGATCCCCGCAACGACACCTGGCGTCGCGACCTCTCGGTCTCGCACGAACGCATCGGCGACATTCTCCTCGCGCGCGCCGAGCTCAACGACGCCCTCAAGGCCTATCGGACGAGTCTCGCGCTGCGCCTCGCCGCGGTCGATCCCGACGTCGCGGGCGGTTGGCAGCGCCAGCTCGCCGTCGCCCACAACAAGATCGGCGACGTGCTGGTCGCGCGGGGCGCGCTCGACGAGGCGCTGAACAGCTACCGCGCGGGACTGGCGCTCCAGCTCGCGGCCGCCTATCGCGACGATGCGGGACGCCGCGATCTGTCGGTCTCGTATGAGCGCATGGGCGACGTGCTCAGGACGCAGCGGGCGTGGGACGAAGCGCTCGCCGCCTATCGCACGAGCCTCGGCATCCGCGAACGCCTGGCCGCCGCCGATCCGGGCAATGCGCGCTGGGAGCGGGATCTGCCGGTCTCGCACGAGCGCATCGGCGATGTCCTGATGGGACGCGGCGCGATCGACGACGCGCTCGCCGCCTACCGCACCAGCCTCTCGCTGCGCGAGCGTCTGGCCGAGAAGGATCAGCGGAACGTCGGCCTGCAGCGCGACATTGCGGTGTCGCACAACAAGATCGGCGATGCGCTCGCGGCGCAGGGCGCGAGCGAAGAGGCGCTCAAGAGCTATCGGGCGGGGCTTGCGATCCGCGAGCGGCTGGTCGCGCAGGATCCCGCCAATGCGCAGTTGCAGTGGGACTTGCTCGTCCTGCAATGGCGGCTCGCTAGCAGCGGCGACGATCCTGCCAAGCGCTTCGGCATGATCGTGTCGACGATGCGCGATCTCGCAGCCAAGCGACAGCTCAGCGTCGATCAGGCCCGCTGGCTATCGGCCGCCGAGCAGGAACTCGCGCGCGTGCGCCGCCACTGACGTTGCACTTTCCCTCTCCCGTCGGGGAGAGCGAAAGTGGGAAACACGCCTGCGCTCATACGGTGTCGGTGTCGTCGCCGTAATCCGAATCTTCGTAATCGGCGTCGTCGCCGTCATGAGCCGCCTCTCGGTCGGGCGGGGCGTCGCGCTCGCTGTCGTCATAGGCGCTCGTCCGCCGGGCGCCGATATCGTCCGCACCCGCTTGGCGCGAGAGATCGCTGTCGGCCGCGCCGCCGCCCCAAGGCGAGATCGAATCTCCCCCGGCGTTCTGGTCGAGCGCGCTTTGTCCGGCATGCGCGGGAGTCATCACGTTGCGGATGGCCCCGAGCAGCAAAGAACCGCCGATCACGCCGGCCGCGGCTGCGGCTGCGGTTCCGAGAAACGAGCCCCCGCCGCCGCCGAATGCGCCACCAGGTGCGCCGCCGAACGGCCCGCCGGGGCCGCCTTGTCCGCCCTGCCAGCCGGGTTCCGGCCCGCGTCCATAGCCGGGCGGGACGCCCATGGGCCGGCCCGATCCCCAGCGGTCATCGGGGCGTCCGGCCTCGCCGGGACGGACCGTCGGGACGGAGCCCGAGCCGCGCCTTTCGTCCTGGCCGAACATCGCGTTGCGCAGACTGTCGAGAAATCCGCCCTGCTGCTCGCGCGGCTCGCCGCCGCCCCCCGCCGCTTCGAGCTCTTCGATGCGCGCATTGGCGCGCCGCAGCGCTTCGTCCTGGATAAGCGCGGTCTGAACCAGCGGATAGATGGCGCTGGGGGCGCGCGCGAGCCCCGCGCGGATGGCGCGCTCGGCCTCCGGATCGCGCGGCTGGTTTTCGAGCGTGGCGAGGCGGTCGAACAGCTGTTCGACGAGCTCACGTTCCTGCGGGGTCATGGAAGCTCTCCTATCGGCACCTTCCGGCAAGGCGTGCAAGGGGCGGCCGGGACCAGCGTCAATGCGCGCCGAACGCCGCAATGGCGGCATTCGCACGCCCCTATATGGGGACGTCCCTCCGACGCCGGAATGACATCGCCGGCGGGTGGCTGAGGCACCCTGCCGCACCCGTGGCGCGCGCTATGCGAGGGCAAATCCGCGCGCGGCGAGCAGCGCGGGAAAGTCATCGCCGCAGAGGAAAGCGAATTCCTTCTCGCGCAGCGTGGTCAGCGGGTCGAGCCGCGCAAGCTCCGCATCGACGAAGCCGGGATGGCACATCACGACGCCCCCGTCCGGCAGGTCCTTCAGGAATTCCGGGAAACAGGCGGCGAAGGAAGCGCCGGGATCGAAGCGATAGGTGCCGGCGAAGGCGGGGTTGGTCGATACGCCGATCTTTTTCGCGTGGTCGCGGAAGCGCCGGCTGAGGACATCGATCAGGATGCCCTTGCGATCGTGCAACCGGCGGTACAGGGGCGTCGCCTGCCCGCATTGGCGCACCCAGGCATCCGGGTTGGCCCCTTTTATCGCAGCGAGCACGGCTGTGCCGATGCGCGGCAGGAGATGCACGTGGTGATGGCCATCCACGTAATCGGGCGCGCGCCCGAACGCCGCGATGAAAGCGTCGATCTGCGCCGTGACCTCGCGACCGACCAGGTCGAGGTCGAAACGCGGCCAGAAAGAGCGCACGAGCATGTCGGCGATCGGAAGGAACGTCCCCTCCGCCGTCACCGGCGCGAACGCCGTGAGCGGACGGAACGGCGCCGTCATGGTGAGATGCAGCCCGACGGCGGCGCGCTTTTCCTTGGCCAGACTCGAAAGTTCCAGCGCCTCCGAGCGCGAAAAGCTCGGCGCGACGACCATCGCGCTCGTCGCGTTGAGCCTGCCCCGCGCGATGAGCTCGCGGATCGCACGGTTCACGCCGGGCGCGAGCCCGTAATCGTCCGCGCACAGCCAGAGACGGCGCGGCGCAGGATCGGAATTGGCGGCTTGGCCGATGCCGCCGGCCGCGACCATGGCGTCACTCCGCTGCGCTCACGGCCGTCTCCGGCACGGTCGCCGCGGCGGGGCTCGCCTGCCTCAGGCTGTGTTCGGCGACGAGATAGACCGGCCGCGCCTTGGCCTCGGACAGGATCTTGGCGATGTACTCGCCCATCACCCCGATCATAACCAGCTGGACGCCGCCGAGAACCATCAGCCCGACCACGACCGACGGATATCCCGGAACCTGGACGCCATAGACGAGCGCCTCGAACAGCATCTGCACGCCGAAAATCAGCGCGCTCGCGGCGAGGATGAGACCGAGCAGGCTCGCGATCCGCAATGGCGCAACGGAGAATGACGTGATGCCTTCGATCGACAGGCCGATCAGCGCGGACGCGTTCCAGTGCGTGCGCCCGTGCCGGCGCTCGGCCGGCTCGTAATCGACCCGCAACTGGCGGAAGCCGATCCAGCTCGCCAGCCCCTTGAAGAAGCGGTTGCGCTCGGGCAGCCGGCGCAGCGCAGCGGCGGCGCGCGGGGAGAGCAGCCGGAAGTCGCCGGCGTCCTCGGGAATCTTCTGCCGCGCCCCCCAATTGATCAGCGCATAGAAGCCCTTCACGCTGAGCCGCCGGAGGAAGGGCTCGTTCTCCCGGTTCGCCTTGGCGGTGAAGACGACGTCATAGCCGTCGTCGAGCCAATGGCCGACCAGCGTTTCGATCAAGGCAGGCGGATGCTGGCCGTCGGCGTCCATGAACAGCACCGCGCCGCGCCGCGCGTGATCGAGGCCGGCAAGCAGCGCCGCCTCCTTCCCGAAATTGCGCGACAGCGCGACGACCTGCACGTCGAGTTCGTCGGCGAGCAGCGCGTTTGCGATCGCGAGCGACTGATCGCGGCTGCCGTCGTCGACATACACGACCTCGCAGGCGAGGCCCCATCGGCGGCGCAGCGTGCTGGCCACCTCGACGAGCATGCGATGGAGTTGCGGCAGGCCGCCCGCCTCGTTGAAGACCGGCACGACGATCGACAGGCCGGCCGCGGCTTGCGGCGCAAGCGCGGATGCGCCGGACGCCTGTCCGGCCGTTGGCTCAAGCGAGGTCATCGGGTGACTTTTGCCGTCCCGCGCATGCGAGCGCAACCCCTTCGCCGGGGCAACCAGCGCGCGCGCCCGCAACGCCTTTGGCCTCGGTCGCACCGGTCAGACGTGGTAAGCCGAGGCCCATGACCGAACGACCCCAGCCCGCGGGCCTCCTGTCGTGCGCCGCGCCCGTCCTGCAGAAGCGGGTGAGCGTCATGCGCAAGGCGGTCAGCTTCGCGCTGATCGGCGTCGTCAATACGGTCATCGATGCGAGCGTGTTCTTTCTCGTCTACGCCTATCTCGCCGGCTCCGCGCCGATGACGCAGTTGTTTACGAGGGCCGCCGAGCTGTGCCGCTGCGGCACGGCGGAGAATCTCGCGCTCGTCGCCGCCAATGTGACGGCGTGGCTGGTGGCGATGACCCTCTCCTATGTGATGAATTCGACCATCACCTTCGCCGCCGAATCGGGCCGCAAACTGCGGTTCCGCGCCTATCTGGCGTTCGCCGCGTCCGGCGTGCTCGGGGTGATCGCCAATACCGCCACGCTCGTCCTTGTCGCCCAGTTCCTGCCGGTCTGGGTCGCCAAGGCCTGCGCCATTCTTGTGAGCTTCGTGGTGAACTTCTCGATGTCGCACTTCGTCGTGTTCCGGGCGAAGCGGCCGGATGCACCGGCCTGATGCAACCGTCACCGCTCCCCACGGCGCGGCGCGAGCGCGTTTTCCAGTTTTGCGTAGAGCGGGTTGTCGCGCGCGAACACGTAATCGAGTTCGCCGACGACGACGGTCGACGCGCCATGCTCGCGCAGGAAGGTCGCGAGCGCATGCACCTCGCCCGGCGGACAATGCAGGGTCAGCATGCCGGAGGAGGTCGGCCCGCCGAACGGGGTCTCGACGCCGAACTTCTCCTTGGCGGCGGCGAGCAGCGCATCGTTGCAGCCGGGAAAGCGCGTGCGCAGCTCGCGGAAGGCCGCGGCGCGGCGATAGGCGGCGATGCGGTCGAGCACGATCCGCGCCGTCTCGCGCTCGGGAGCGCCCCAGGTCGCGGCGCGGGCGGCGACGAGATTGGCCTGCGAGCGCAGGATCACGCCGTTCTCGATCACCTTGAGGCCGTTCGCGGCGAGCGTCGCGCCGCTCGTGGTGATGTCGACGATCAGCTCGGCGGTGCCGGCGGCGGGCGCGCCTTCGGTCGCGCCGGCGCTTTCGACGATGCGGTAATCGACGATCCCGTGCTCGGCGAAGAAGCTGCGCGTCAGATTGACGTATTTGGTCGCGACCCGCATGCGGCGGTCGTGCTTGAGGCGGAACGCGGTCGCGACATCGTCGAGGTCGGCCATGCTGCGCACGTCGATCCAGGCCTGCGGCACGGCGACCACCACATTGGCGAAGCCGAAGCCGAGCGCCTCGACCAGCACCACGCGTTCGTCCGCCTGCGCGATCGACTCGCGCACGAGATCCTCGCCGGTGATCCCGAAATGCACCGCGCCTGCCGCGAGCTGCTGGGCGATCTCCTGCGCCGAAAGGAGCGCGACTTCGATGCCGGGCAGTCCGGCGATCGCGCCGCGATACTCGCGCGTCCCGCGCGGCTTGGTGAGCGCGAGCCCGGCGCGGGCGAAGAAAGTCTCCGCATTCTCCATCAAGCGGCCCTTCGCCGGCACGGCGATGACGAACGCGCTCATCGTCCGCCCCCGAGAGCTGTGAGCCGCTCGATCCACACCGCGAGTCCGACCGCAGGGATCGGCTCGGCGCAGCCGAGCCGGGCGAACAACCCGTCATAGCGCCCGCCGGCGACGAGCTGACCGTCGGCGCGGCTGTGCGGATCGTGCAGCTCGAACACGAAGCCCGTGTAGTAGTCGAGGCCGCGGCCGAAGGCGGTCGCGAACTTGATCCGGCGCGTATCGATGCCGCGCCCGGCCAGGAGGCCGATGCGGCTCTCGAACAGGTCGAGCGCCGGCGCAAGGTCGATGTCGGCCGCCTCCGCAAGCTTCCACAGCTCGGCCGCCGCGGCGTCCGGCTCGCCGGCGATCGCGAAGAAGCGCTCGATCAGCGCGCGCGTCTCGCGCGGCAGCGCGGCGCTCGCGCCGAGTTCGGCCTGTTCGAGGAAGCGGTCGGCGATCTCTCCCACCGAACGGCCGCCGACCGTGCTGATGCCCGCGATCGACAACAGGTCGGCGACGAGAGCGCGCGCGCCCTTGGGATCGGAATTGCCGAGCGCGGCGAGCACGCCCTGGTATTCCGAGCGCTCGCTGGCGGCGCTGAGCGCGAGGCGATCGAGATCCTCGGCGAGCAGGGCCTTGCGGTTGAAATCCTTGACGAGCCGCCGCTTCCACACCGGGGGCAGGCCGAGCGCCTCGATCAGCGCGGCGAACAGCCCGACGTCGCCCATCCTGATCTCGGGTCCGGCCAGGCCGTAATGCGCGGTCGCCTCGAGCCCGAGCGCCAGCGTCTCGGCGTCGGCGGCGGCCTTGTCGTCGCGCCCGAACGACTCGATGCCGGCCTGCAGGAACTCGCCCGCCGCGTCGCCGCGCTGGCGGAAGACGGGACCCAGATAGCAGAAGCTCGCCGGCCGTCCGGCCGCGTCCGAGGCGAGATAGTCGAGCGCCGCGGGGATCGTCAGGTCGGGCCGCAGGCAGAATTCGCGGCCCCCCGCATCGTTGAGAAGATACATGCGGTGGCGGATGTCCTCGCCCGAGAGCGCAAGGAACGGCTCGGCAGGCTGCAGAATCCTGGGGCAAACGCGGCCATAGCCGGCCCGCTCATAGGAGGCGAGCAGCGCCGCCGCGCGGCCGTCGTCTGCGGTGTTGGTCGCCTTTGTCATGCGCGTGCCGGGAGGGAAGCCCCTGTTTCGCGCCAGCCTGTAGCATGACTTCGCACGGCTTTCACTGCCTGCTCGCTCGGCCACGGCCCGGGCCCAGGTCACCTTCACGAGACAGGGCCATCGGTGCGCAGGT
The DNA here is from genome assembly GCA_036281135.1 of Rhodoplanes sp. GTDB lineage: Bacteria > Pseudomonadota > Alphaproteobacteria > Rhizobiales > Xanthobacteraceae > Rhodoplanes. The sequence continues at coordinate 15,260 of DASUPI010000236.1, forward strand.
CACTGACGGCACGTTCGTCGGCGAGTTTTGCGGGAGTGCTCGTCCCGGTCGGGACGGTGCTGATGGGAGCAGCTTTTTGTGCTAGATCAATGACGATCGCTCGTGCGCGACCCAACCTTACTAAAGCTTTGAGGGGGGATTGCCAGCTAACTGGAGTAGAATCATGGACAAGGACCGGGTCGTCGGATCGGCGAAGCAAATCAAAGGCGCAGTCAAGCAGGCGGTCGGCAAGGCGGTCGGTGACGCCAAGCTGGAGTCGGAGGGCACGGCCGACAAGATCGAGGGCAAGGTTCAGAGCGCCATCGGAAGCATCAAAGACACGCTCAAAGGAAAATAACCGTCGCGGGCGCGCGCTGCGCTCCGGGGTCCCGCTTGCCCGCCAAAGGCCAGGAACCGATGGGGATACGATGAAGAAAACAGTCTTGCTTGCCAGTGCTGCAATGATTGGCGCGGGCGTTCTCGCCGCACACGTAAACGCACAGGGCTTTCCCCAGACGGGGGAGATCGCCAAAGTCGATGTGCAGAGGGTTGCGGCCGGCTATCGGGCGTCCAAGGTCATCGGAAGCAGCGTGCTCAACGATGCGAACGAAACAATCGGCAAGATCGACGACCTCCTTGTGACGCGCGACGGCAAGGAGCCATACGCCGTTCTGTCGATCGGCGGCTTCCTGGGCATCGGCACCCATATGGTGGTCGTCCGCTACGACAGTCTGAAATTCGCCCCCGACAACAAGATTGTGCTGCCCGGCGGGTCAAAGGACGGGCTCAAAATGCTTCCGGCGTTCGAATACACCAAAGAGTGATCGTCCGCCGTGTCGAAGGCTGCGTGCTACGAATTCGCGAGTCGATCGCCGATCGCGGTTGATCCCGACAAAGCAGGTTGAGGAGATCATACAATGTCAGTTGGGACGATCATTCTTATCATTCTGGTGATCGCATTGTTGGGCGGTTTTAGTGGAATTGGCGGCGGCCGTTTTTACGGGACTGGCTACTACGGGGGAGGCGGCCTTGGCCTTATAATTGTTGTTCTCTTGATCTTGCTTTTGCTTGGCAAGCTCTGACCAGCGACGACAAGGCGAGCATTTTCTGGCGAAGTGGGAATCCGTTTCCCGCAGACTATGCGACCACGCAATAACAACGAGAGCGAATCCGGACTCAACCGGAACGGAATTCGCTTCAGAAGGTTCGCGCTCCGCGCGGATTTCGACCGGCGACGAGGGCTCTTCGGTTCTTGGGATTGATGTCTGTTCAGCGTCGACCTGTTCAGCGATGGCAAACGCGTGGTCGCCCTTCGACGCCGAGATGCGCGCGCGCGCTCGATCTTCCCGGCAAGTGTTGCCGGCCGAGGCTTGTTAAACGCACCCAGCATAGGAGGTTGCGATGCTGTCAGTCTTAATCGGGGTTCTGATTATTTGCGTCGTCGGCGCGATTTGTTTTTGGGCCATCGACAAGTTCGTCAATGAGGGCCGTTTGGCAAGCCTTCTCAAATTGCTCGTGGTGCTGATCTGCCTGGCCGCGATTCTTCAACGGGTGCTGCCGCTGGCCGGAATAAATTGGCTGTAGTTGTGACTCACGACGATGCCCCCGATCTTGATCACAGCATCGCCCGCCGAGGTTCAATTTCATCAATCCACTCGAGGCTGAATTGTGTCCGCGAGTGGGGGGTTGAGCTGAGTGCCGCCCTCGCCGTTGGCTCGAGGCGAAATTGCGTATGTTGTACCAGACCTACCTGGCGCCGAATGAGCGGCGCCTTCTTTCCCGCTTTTGGCAAAGCGCATCCGGATTCTGGCGGGGCCCGTCTGCCTGGCGTGCATGGCTCCTGATCGCATTGCTGATCGCCATTGTGCTCCTGCAGTTGTTGACCCAGTATTGGCTGAATTTCTGGAATCGCGACTTCTTCGATGCGCTCGAGCGGAAGGATGGAACGGAGCTCTGGGCGCAGGCGCTGCGGTTTGTGCCGCTTGCCGCCGCCAGCCTCGGGCTTGCCATCGTCTCGGTTTGGGGCCGCATGACCATGCAGCGCAAATGGCGCGAGTGGCTGAGCAACCACCTGTATGACTATTGGTTGGAAAACGGCCACTACCGCCGGCTCAGATTCATGTTGGGAGACCACCAGGCTCCTGAGTATCGGATTGCTGAGGACGCAAGGATCGCGACCGACTTACCCATCGACCTCGTGCTTGGGTTGCTTGCATCTTTCCTCACGGCGATCACCTTCATTGGCGTGCTCTGGAGCGTCGGAGGCGATCTCGTCATTAACGCCTTCGGTCTGACCCTGGCCATTCCCGGATACCTCGTGATCGCGGTTGTCGTCTATTCCGTGCTGCTGACGGCTGCGATGATGCTCATCGGGCGCCACCTGATGCGCGTATATGAACAAAATAAACGCGCTGAGGCCGAGTTAAGGGCCATAGGAACGCACCTGCGCGAGAGTGGAGAAGGTGCGGCATTGCCGGATGGCAGGAAAGACGGGCGTCGCGCCATTGGCGCGGCGTTGGAGGAGGTAATTGCACAGTGGCTGGCGTTATGTTGGCAGCTGATGCGGATGACGCTGGTTTCGCACACGAACGTGCTGCTGACGCCGGTTATCGGCTTGCTTCTTTGCGCCCCGAAATATCTCGCCGGGACGATGACGCTCGGTGAAGTCGTTCAGGCGGCGGCGGCGTTCGCCATGGTGCACGGCGCGTTCAATTGGATCGCAGACAGCTATGGACGCCTTGCGGAATGGGCCTCTTCGGCAAACCGCGTGGCATCCCTCCTTCTTGCGCTGGATCAGATCGATCGACCGGAACGAGCAACAAACCTTGGCATGCTAGCCGGAATTAATGACAACGGGGCCACGGCTCGAACAAGGGCGGTTGCGCCGGATTAGATTATGTTGGCCGCAACGCTCGCAGATTCCGCGAGCGTTGTGCCCCTTCCGCGCTGCCAGCCGCGCCACTCCTGACGCGGCGTCGGCAGTATGAGGGGTGGATTTTCTGACGTTGTTTTGACGCCGGTCAATGGAAAGTTACCCGGATGTGCATGCCTAGGCACAGTTAGCAGGGCCGCCCCCAGTGGAGCAAGATGCCCGCGTAGATCCTTGCTGGCGGTTCGATCGCGCGGTCGTTCGGCAGGAAGGGTCGCGCCGCGCGGCCCACGCCGCGGCCGCGTGTCCGATCGCCAGGAGAACGAGTCCCACGATCCACAGCCGGAGACCGAGACCGATCGCGGCAGCAAGCGTGCCGTTAAGGATGCCCGGATTCGATGCTCCGGTTCATCGCGCCCTGACCGAGCCAATCCTGATTGCCGGCGCGCCGCGCGCGGTCGCCATCAGTTCATGCGCGAAAAGGAGAGGAAAAATGAACTTGCGGCACACGCGCATCGCCACCAACACCATCCGCGGTTATGAGCCCGCTGGAGCATCTCAGTCTCAAGCCCAAGAAGGACGA
>DASUPI010000237.1:0-2350 GCA_036281135.1 Rhodoplanes sp.
CGCGTCGCCGCCCCCCTCCCTAACTTTCCTCCGCTTACGCCCGCTTACGGGGGAGGGCGTCGCCCGCGAGTGCGCACCGGGGCATTCCGCGGGCGGCTCGGACGTCTGCCTAGAACGCAGCGGAAGGGAAGTGCGGCGCTCGCCCGACAAATCACCGGTCACAGCCGCCGCCGAGAGTTGAAGCTCGACCGTGGGCCGATCCTCTCACGCTCAACCACTGGCTGCAAAGTCGGCCATCAAATCTCCATCTGTCCCCGCGAGAGCGTTCGGCGCAACATGGTCCGCTTAGCGAAAGAGTCCGGCTACCCCGTCGGTGGGTTCTTGACCTTGATCCAAGTCCGAGAATGACTGCTAGCCTCCCTCGTCGGAAGAACGCCGCAAGCCGCCCAGCGTTGATTCCCGCTCGCGTCCGATGCAAGAAGTCTTGGTCAAGCTCGCGGACCGACCAAGGCGGTGGGAAGCGACCGGCGGAGAGGGCGATGCCAAGAGCACCCTTTTTTGTCTTGTTGGGGGACTAATTGGGGGACAGGCAGTGAGCGCCGAGGAGTGAATATAAGACTATTCAGTCTGTTAGTAAAATTAAATGGCGGAAACCCATTCCGATGTACGACGCTTCTCCCTCGATCGAGACCGACCTGGCCGGCGACGGCGCGCGCTGGCCTGCGCGAAAAAAGGGAATGCTGACCAACCGCCGGACGGTGCGCATCGAATGGGGCGATTGCGACCCCGCGGGCATCGTTTTCTATCCGCGCTACTTCGCCTATTTCGACACCAGCACCACGGCCTTGTTCGAACGCGCCCTCGGAATGACCAAGTTCGAATTTTTGCGGGCCTATGACATTGTCGGTTATCCGATGGTCGACACGCGGGCGCGCTTTCTCGAGGCGAGCCGGTTCGGCGACGAAACGGTGATCGAGACGATCGTCGCCGAGATCAAGCGGTCGAGCTTCAACATCGTCCATCGCTTGCTGCGACGCGAAGAACTGGCGGTCGAAGGATTCGAAACGCGGGTCTGGGCGGGACGCGACCCGAACAATCCGGAAAAACTGAAGTCGAAGCCGATCCCGGCCGAGGTGATCGCGCGCCTGCGCGGCTGAGGCATGACCGTACAGGGCAGGGTCCCTGGTCCGGGGCCCTGCCTGCGCCGACACCCTCAGCCCCGCGCGGACGGCTTGCCGTTGGCGCGCTCGACCGCCAGCTCCGCTTCGATCCGCCGCAGAACGGACAAGAAACGCTCGCGGTCGCGCCGGCCGATGATGCGGTCGAGATTGCGGTCATGGCGGACGGCGCAGGCGGCGAGCTGCTGGAGCATGCGTTGGCCGGCCTTGGTCAAGGTGAGCTCATAGGTGCGGCGGTCGTCCGGCGTCCGCTCGCGCCGCACGAGCCCGCGCTTCACCAAGTCGTTGAGGACGGGAGTTAAGGTCGACTTGTCCCGGCCATTGGCCTGGCTGAGCGCGGTCTGGCTGATGCCTGGATTGCGGCCGATCAGCATCAAGGTGGCGAACCGGCCCGGCCTTATGTTCACGTCATGGGTCAGCCGGGCGAACGCCTGGAACGAGGCGGACTGGGCCATCCGCAGGCGGAAGCCGACCCAGTTCTCCAGCGGGCCATACTCGATTGCGTTCGCGGCCTGCGCGGGCCGCTTGACTGGATTCGGCTTGCGAGGCACGGCAATCTCCATTCGATAGACCGACGCGCCGCGCAAAGGTTTGCGCGCGCGCACGGCTTCGCGTCTTTTTCTGCGGGCGTCCGAAAAAAAGTTTTATTGCCAACCTTCCACTTTACAACCACTCGCCTTTGAGGCTGAATTGCGCAAAAATGCCGATCCCCTTGGCAGGCAGGATCGAGAGCTACGATACCCTAGGGAGGTACCGATGCAATCGCGACTTTACGGAGCGCGCGGGCTCGCGCTTGCCGCCTTAACCGGGCTAGCCCTGTCGGTTCCGCTCGCGCCCGGGGCGGGAGCGCAGGAAAAAACCTTTGATCTGAAGCTCTCCCACTGGGTTCCGCCGTCGCATCCGTTGCAGAAGGCGCTGGAGGACTGGGGCGCGTCGATCGAAAAGGCCTCGAACGGCACGATCAAATACAAGGTCTACCCCTCCCAGCAGCTCGGCAAGGCGTTCGACCATTACGACATGGCGCGCGACGGCATCGCCGACCTTACCTATATCAACACAGGGTATCAGCCCGGCCGCTTCCCGATCATCGGCGCCGGCGAGTTGCCGTTCCTGATGGCGAACGGCAAGGGCGGCACGCAGGCCTTCGACGCCTGGTATCGCAAATACGCCGACAAGGAGATGAAGGACGTCAAGTTCTGCCTCGCCTTCGTCCACGATCCCGGCGCCTTCCA
>DASUPI010000238.1:0-5406 GCA_036281135.1 Rhodoplanes sp.
GGCCGTTGCGCGCCAAGCGGGAAGCCTCGATCGCGAACACCGCGCCGGCGCGTCCCTCACAGATCGCCGCCAGCAGGCGTTCGAAACCCGGGCGACTGACGCCCGAGCCAGAACGACCAAGATCGTCGTCGATGACGACGATCTCTTGCCAGCCCAGTTGGCGCGCGCGGTCGGCCAGTCCGTATTGACGACGGCGGCTCTCGTGATTGTGCAGCAATTGGTCGGCCGTCGACTGACGCACATAGATGAAGGCACCGCGCGCCAGGTGCTCAGGCGAGATCTTCGTCATCGCCGCCCTCCCGCTTCGCCGTCGACGCCGATGTCGTTATCGTAATCTCCATCAGCATGGTCCGAATCAGCCGAACCACACCTTGCTTCTGATCGCTGGGCACAACGATCGGCGGACCATCGTCCTCGAACAGATCGGGATTCTGAAGAATATGGCGAACCCGCGCGCTGTCGGCGTCCCGCCAGACCACTTCATGCGGAGACGGCCCGAACACGGGCCGAACAGGCAAGGGCAAGCCGCTGGCGCGCAAGAACCGCATTACGCCGCGGGCGCTTTGCAGCTCCTTGAACTTGGCGAAGACCAACTGCAGTCGCGCCTGAACCTCTTCGTCGGGATTGAGAATAATGGCGCCCGCCCGATCATAGGCAAGCCCCGCAGGGAGCGGCACGCGCAGTTCGCCGCGCGCCGCTTTCTGCCGCTCGCCCTGATGAAGCCGCATCCTGATCTGATGCAGCTCCGCCTCGCTCATGATCCCGGACAAGCCCAGCAACAGACGATCATGATAGGCGCGCGGATCATAAGCCGTTCGCCGTCCGCAATCAGCACGCCGAACCGGGCGCGCGTCTAAGATGCCGATCGACCTCGCTGGGTCCGGCTGCGACGGCGGGCCGCTCTCTGGCGACAGTGGAAAACATCACGGCGTCGTCGAGCGGCGCTGGTCGCAAAGGGGGGTCCTGCACAGGGGACCAAGCGACTTACGCCCGCGCCTATCCAATCGCGCGGGATAGTTCGCTTGTGGTGCGTCCACCCTCGATGACTTTTGGCGTCAGCCGTTCGCTGCGGGCCTCCTCGCGCCGGTGAGCGGCTTCTGCCTCGAGCAGCCGGCCCACGCCGGTTGCCTGCGTCTTGTATTGCACGGCTTCCGCAGGAGTGATGCCGTCGAGCTCGCTGTTTGGAGCAAACACCCAATCCCTGGCGGCGACATCGCTCCCGAAGGCGGCATTGGCCTGGGCCAGCAAATCCCGCAGCGCTCGCGCCATGATCGGATCGAGCGGCGTCACCAGATTCATGCGGCACGACACCGGCACTTTGTACCCGACGACCGCGCCGCAGGCGAAGGCAGCCAACGCGACCAACAAAACATATTCCAAGGGACCTGATTCGCCTTCGAGTTTATCCATAAATGCAAACTGCACACATTGAGCCACGGCTGCCGCCAGGGCAACGGCGACGCCGAGCATCATCGCTTCACGAATCCGCTCGGACCGGTCGATGCGGCGAACGTCGCCACTGAGCAAGATCGCAAGGACGGCGCTTGCGGTGCCGCCGACCAGCATCCAAGGCAATGCGGCTATGATCTTGATCGGCAAGAAACCCCATCCTTCGGTCGCTGCGTCGGCTGGCGCCCCGCTGACGAACAACTTGAGCCCTTGCGCCATCGCGATCAGCGACCGCCAAACCTGCGGGAACTGATCAATGACGGTAGCTACGACGATCACGCCCCAGGTCACCACTCCGGCTTTGAGGGCAATCGGGATCAGACATTTGGCGGAGCCGTCCCGCCAGGTTTTCTCTTCTATCTGGGTGGCGCGTCCCTTGAGTGCGATGAAGACGGCGCTTCCGTACATGACGGCTGCTGCAATTGCGGGGAAGAACGCCCCAATGACGACGTCAGCTACGTGTTTGCCGGCGCCCCAGCCCATCGCCCAGCGACCGGCGTCGAGAAATACCCAAAACAGCAACGTAATCAATGCGACAGGGAGAACGGCCGGAACTACGATGTCTGCCAGTCGGCGGCCTCTGGTCTTCGGGATGCGGAAACCGAGCTCCTCCAGGGTCTGATCGATGTCGCCTTCGTGATCCGCCTGCTGCAGAAGGCCCCAACTGATATAGGCGTAGATGCGCTTGAGCAGGCTATCGACGGAGGCGAGCAGATTTTCCTCGGCGTCACCGCCGGTCGGATTGCTGAGCAGCGCTTCGACGTCCTGCCTTAGCGCGCGGTAGCTCACCAGGATGGCCTTGAAATCCTCCTCGAACGGCGCAAAGGCCGCCCGCCTCAGCGGGTGTGGTGCGCCGGCGCCCATCTGCCGCAGCGACACCATAAGAACTGCCGTGCGCGCCCAGCGATAACGCAGCGTGCCGGTGGGAGCTTTAAGGCTCTCCTGCAGCCGGTCCCTGATGGCCGGGTTCTCGACGAGATTGAGCTGGCTGGGGGGCGGGTCGTACCGCGCATCCTCAAGCACGCCGATCGTCCGCTTCATGCCATCCGGCACCAGGAACCAGGAATGAACCCACTGCCGCAGCCATTCTTCGATCACGTTCAGCCATTTCAGCGACGCGGGGACGGTGCCGAGACCGGTCAGAACGAGCGCAATCAGCAGCGGCCAGGCCTTTGCCGGAAAATCTTTGATCCCGACTTCCCCCAAGGCTTCGACCATGGTGGGGCCGGGCGCCACCAGCAGGGCATACAGCGCCATCAACCCGGCGACATAGGCGAAACGCGCCTTGCCATAGGTCGACCGCATGAAGAGGTAGCGGAGCGGCTCGACCGTGCGCGGCAAGTTTTCGCGCTGAAGGAACGACGGTTCGTTGAAGCGCTGCCATGCGTAGGTCATGACGACCACGAGGCCAATCACGAAGAAGTAGGACTGGAACTGCTCCATGGTGGACACTCCTGCTGCGGCCATGATCCTCCGGAGCTGCCGACGACGGCTCTATTTGGCTCCGGCCTTTCCATTTGCGCTTCGAGTTGTGCGATCGTTTCGTCGAGCATCGCTTGGCGGGTCAACCGGCAGTGCATCGTTTGCGTGGCGTCAAACCGGCCCGTCTCGAATAGTTTGTTGGCCGGCGCGCCTCCACCGCACCAACGGAAGTAGCGGCAATCGCGTTGGCAAGCTTCCACGCCTCGCCGGATTTCCTTGTTGATGGCGCGATAGAGCCCGTCATGCGCAAGGTCAGCGAGGCTGTGCGTGGCGACGTGACCAAAGGTAAAGCCACGGAAGCGCGAATGGCGCATGCCAAGCAGCTCGGGCGAGAAGGTCGACAACATTCCATCGTGGCCGACGCTGATGATCGCAAATGGAAGGTTCTGTTCGTCGCGCGCAGGCTCGTCCGAGAGGAGGAGCGCGATCGCGCTTTCGAGCTCACGCACTTTCAATAGTCCCGGCGCGGCCCAGGCCCGCTGGAAGAAGCGGCTGATAAATTCCCTGAACTTCGTCTCCACGCCGCTTTCCGTGAAAGATGAGGTGGTATTGACGCCTTCGATTTCCTCGATGTTGAAACCGACCTCCGTGATCCCGTTGGCGACATAGAAGTCAAACAGCCGGTCGGGGTGGTCGAGCGCGTGTTCGGTCAATACGGTGATCACGTGAAACGGCAGGCCCTGGTCCTGCAGCAGACGGACAGCGCGCATTGCGCCGTCGAACGTTCCATCGCCTCGGCGGGTGCGTCGGCGGGCGTCGTGGAATTCGGCGGGACCGTCGACGCTCAGCCCGACTTTGGCTTCTGTTCGCGCAAAGAAGCGCGCCCAATTCGCATTGAGTAAGAGGCCATTGGTCTGGAAGAGATGCTCGAGCTGCACCGTGGCGGGGCGCCGCTCCGCCATGAGTGCGAGCGCGTCTTCGTACCAAGGGAGCGGAACAGTAAGGGGCTCCCCCCCATGCCACGCGACCTCAAGCTTGCGATCGAGGCAGGCACCCCCGAAAACGCGCTTGCACACCAGGTCGAGCGTCGCGAGGCTCATCCGCGCCCGTACCGCGCGGTCTGGAAGGTAGCAGTAGGAACAGTCAATATTGCAGAACGGCGTCGGCTGCAAAACAAGCAGCCGCAATCGCGGCGTTGCCGGATCGACGCCAGTGCCGTGGGGCGTGGCCACGGCGGAGCCTTACCGATTTTTCCACTGCGCAACTTTTGAGTCGGGCGGCAGGTCACGAAGGAGCGCCGGTTCGCTCAGACGAATCCGCTCGACTATTGCCGCAACACGAGCGGCGAGCTGGTTATTGTCAATGCGTGCGGCGACCGAAGGCCGGCTCGCCGATGCGTCGCTTGCAAAGGCACACGTCAGCGCTGCAACGAGCGAAACGACGGTCGGTCCACGACGCAGATGTGGTTTGTGCCGATCAGACTGGCCTTGCCTCCTAGTTATACCAAAGCATTTATCAGAGGTTGAAGAACGGCCCTGTGATCCATTTCACACCCTTGCGCCGTCAAAGCCTCAGAGCCTGTCGCTGAATCCGCGGTGACGCGTTACTCGGAGGCGCGCACGCTCTGAAACCGGGTGACGCCCCCGCGACGAGCGACCATCTTCCTGGCCTTCGCCCCGCCGTTTCCTTGATTTCTCGCGCGGTGGACAGACTCCCGGTGCAGTTTGCGCAAGTTGTGGACGGCGGCGTCGAGCTGCCACTCGCTGCGGCAACGCTCGAGGCCGCGCATGCTGAAGCGGTCGGTGCCCTGCCGCTCCTTCGTCTGCCCGAACACGGGTTCGACCGCGGCCCCGCGCTGGCGATAGAGAGCGCGGCCGCGCTTGGTGCGCAGTTTGCGGTCCATGGACCGCGGCATCCGCCCACGCGGGGCTGGCGCCTGGCGCAGCGCGGCCCTGTCCCTATCGCAAATGTCGTCCGGTTGGCGAGAGGGAGCGAATCGGGTGATCCTGTAGCCCGATGTGGGACGCCTGCAAATTGCTGTGGTCGCTGATCGTCGGGTTGTTCCGATCGCGAGCGTCACTTGAAGCCGAGAACCTGGTCCTGCGGCAGCAGCTCATCGTTCTGAGGTATGACCACAACACAGCCGCACTCTTCCTAACGTTTATTGCTGCCTCGGCGCTGATATCTTGCGGTTTCTGGCCTTTCGTTATATTTAGTTATGCGCTCAGGGCCACGATCCATAACAACCATTGCCGTTTACCCGCGGGTTACCCGAAGGAGAATTGCGTGCCAGAACTCACCGACGCCGCCGTCAGGAGGTACAAGCCCGGAAAGACGCGGCGGGAAATCCCAGACAGCAAGGCCACCGGGCTCTATCTGGTGGTCCAACCGACCGGCGCAAAATCGTGGGCACTGCGCTTCCGCCGACCCGATGGACGCTCGGCCAAACTCACATTAGGTCCGCTCGATACCAGTGCTGAGCCCGCAGACGAGCCCGTGGTCGGCGGACCGCTCACCCTTGGCATGGCGCGCGAG
>DASUPI010000239.1:0-5111 GCA_036281135.1 Rhodoplanes sp.
ACCACCGCTCTCGAAGATGCCTGCAATCTCTTTTGCCTCGTTCTTAAGACCGCCCGCCGGAAAAGAAAATTAGCAATTAGGTGGTGCTGCCGGTCAGGATTGAACTGACGACCTCTCCCTTCATCACACTGACGCTTTCGCGTCCGCCGCAGGCGACGTTCGTGCGCTGGACCATCCCTTCGCCATGGGCTCCTTGAACCGTTAGGCGCCGCCCGTCTGGCCTCTACACCTTCCCATTCGCGGGCTTGGCTCGGGATTGCCGTCGGCGTGTCCGGACGGGTTCCCCGACTTTGGGCGGTGCGCTCCCGATCGTTTCCGGCCGGGTGGGCAAACTCTACCAAGGGAGTGCTCTACCACTGAGCTACGGCAGCGGTCCTCCGAATAATCTGTGGCGGACGCATTCCACGGTGAAGGAATCGTCCACCAGGAACAAGGCGGGCGCCTGGACACGACGAAGGCTCGCGCGTCGAAGGGCGGCGGAACCTGCCACAAGGCGAACAACATCGCAAGGATGCTCTGCAACTCAACGGCGCCACACACTTGTCCGGCGCGCCTGCGTTCCTAGTATAATGCGCCATGGATGATCGGCCTGAGACGAGATCGGAGCGAATCGCGCCGCGCGACGGGCGTGGAGAGCGGCTTGCCTCCGCTCTGCGCGCGAATTTGCTGCGGCGCAAGAAGCAGTCCTTGGCTCGTTCTCGCAAGAGCGAAGGCGAGTTGCATGGCGGGTCGGCCGGCGCGGACTCCGGCGGCTCGGCCCGTGCGGCGGAGACGCCTCACGATTCCGCCGAAATCATTCCGGACAAGACGGTCGGTTAAGCTGTTTGAGAACTGCAGGCCGTCGGACCATCTCGTCGATCGGCGGGACTGACGCGACGACGTTGGTTCATACTGGGGCAGGGCATCATGGATCGCATTCGCATAGTCGGGGGACGGCCGCTCACGGGAAGCATCCCGATCTCGGGCGCAAAGAACGCCACGCTCCCGCTCATGATCGCGAGCCTTCTGACCGACGAGGTCCTCGTCCTGGAGAACGTCCCGCGGTTGGCGGACGTGGCGTTGTTGCAGCGCATCCTCGGTAATCACGGCGTCGACGTGATGGTCGGCGGCAAGCGTCCGGGCGACAGCGAATATGAAGGCCAGACCCTGCATATTTCCGCCAAGCGCATCGTCGACACGACCGCTCCCTACGAGCTCGTCGCGAAGATGCGGGCGAGTTTCTGGGTGATCGCGCCGCTGGTCGCCCGCATGGGCGAAGCGCGCGTGTCGCTGCCGGGCGGCTGCGCCATCGGCACGCGTCCGGTCGACCTGCTCGTCATGGCGATGCAGTGTCTCGGCGCCGAGATCGACATCGACCGCGGCTATGTCGTGGCGCGCGCGCCGCATGGGTTGAAGGGCGGCGAAATCAAGTTTCCCAAGGTCACGGTCGGCGGCACCCACACCGCGCTCATGGCGGCCGCGCTCGCCCATGGCGAGAGCGTGATCGAAAACGCCGCCTGCGAGCCGGAGATCACCGATCTCGCCGAATGCCTCAACAAAATGGGAGCCAGGATCGCCGGCGCGGGAACGCCGCGCATCGTCGTGACCGGGGTGCCGCGGCTTTCCGGAGCGCGCCATCGCGTTCTGCCCGATCGCATCGAGACCGGCACTTACGCGATGGCGGTGGCGATGGCGGGCGGCGACGTCGTTCTCGAGGGCGCACGGCCCGAACTGCTGCAGGCGGCGCTCGACGTGCTCGTGCGCGCGGGAGCGGAGATTTCATCGACCAATTCCGGCGTGCGCGTCGCGCGCAACGGGTCCGGCCTCGCTCCGGTCGAGGTCACGACCGAACCGTTTCCCGGTTTTCCCACCGACCTGCAGGCGCAGCTGATGGCGCTGATGACCCGCGCCGGCGGCATCTCGCAGATCACCGAGACGATCTTCGAGAATCGCTTCATGCATGTGCAGGAACTGGCGCGCCTCGGCGCCCAGATTCGACTCGAAGGGCAGACCGCGACGGTCGAAGGCGTGCCGCGACTGAAAGGTGCGCCGGTGATGGCGACCGATCTGCGCGCTTCGGTCTCGCTGGTGATCGCCGCGCTCGCCGCGGAGGGCGAGACCATGGTGAACCGCGTCTATCATCTCGATCGCGGTTTCGAGCGCCTCGAAGGCAAGCTCGCGGCCTGCGGCGCGGAAATCGAGCGTCTGAGCGGGTTCTGATCTCGCGAAATCCCGGCGGGAACGAATGACCGCAGGCGGCATTCCACCCGCAACGCCATGACGGAGGAGAAGCCACAATGAAGATCGCATGCGCAGGGGTGACTTTGCTCGCCTTCATGAGCGTGGCTGCGGGGCAGGAGCGGCCGCCGCTTCCGGCCATGCCGAGCACGGGCGGGGTCGGCGCCGTCTCACAAAGCGTGAATGCGGAGCTTACGCCGGAGCAGAAGACCGCCATCGCGCAGGCGGTAAAACAATCCGACCGCAAGGTAGTGGTCCCGCCGGGCGTCACGGCCCAGGTCGGATCTGAGCTGCCCGCCGCGCTCGAGCTCTATATGCTGCCCGACACGACGCTCGCGCAGATTCCGGCCGCAAAGCTCTACAAATACACCATGGTCAATGATCGCGTCGTGCTGGTCGACCCGACCACCATGCGCGTCGTCGATATTCTCGCCGAATAGCCCACAGAAGGACGCGGCGTTTCGACGTCGCGTCGAGGCTCACGGGGAGTGCGAGCCGGCCTTCAGCCGCTGGCCGGCGGCGCTCGGCAGAAAATCGAGGTACGGGCCCATGAAGAAGGCCTCCCCGCTGCCGGACCCGAAATAAGCGTCATAGGCCTCGATCATCTCGCGCATTGTGCCGGCGCAAGCGGGCATCGAATCGACGATCAGCTCGCCCAGCATGGCGCTCGGATCGCCATGCTGAAGGCGCGGATCGACGGCAATGGTGCGAACGATGCACTCGGTCGCTGCGTGAACCACGGTCCGCAGCGCGTCGCCTCTCCGGGCGGCCGTATTCGGTCCGAACTGATCGCCGACAGGTCCGGTCGCTACCGCTGCGACCAGCGATACGGCGAAAAGCGGCGCCAGAATCACGGAAGTTCCCCCATGCCCCGCATCTGTGTACGTGATTGCGGGCAGGCGCGAAAGCGGCATGCCGCTAAAACTCGCGAGAATGGACGTTTCGCCGGGTTTACGCGTGCGATTCCTGAGGAACTGTGGCGCGAGCGCCGCGTTTTCCGGTCACCTTGGTTCTCAGGCTCTGCGAAGGACGACGATGACGCTCGGTCGGACGATGATGATTTGCTTGGTCGCGCTTGTCTGCGCGGCCGGTGTCGCCGCCGCGCAAACGCCGGCGCAGGACGCGATTGCCGGGCCGCGAATCGAGCTCAGCCCGGCTCAGCGGCAGACGATCTACCAGAGCATCAGCGCGACGCAGAAGAATCACGCGGCGCCGACCGGTTTCCGCGTTTCCGTCGGGGGCACGGTGCCGCCGGCGATCTCGCTCACGCCGCTGCCGGACACGCTGGCGACGCTGGCGCCGCAGGTGGGCGCTTTCGAGGTCGCGATGATCGAGAAGCAGGTCGTTCTGGTCGACCCGCAGACCAGGCAGGTCGCCGCCGTCATCCGGGAGGAGGAGCTATGACGAGACACAAGACGGCGGGCACGGGGCGTGATTCGGCCAATCCCGAGCCCAAACGCGATCCGCATCCGCCGGGAAACACCGAGAAGGATGCGTCGGACTGGGTGTCGGGTGGGGAGCCGATGACCGGCGCACAGGCGTCCTATCTCAAGACGCTGACCGAACAGGCGCGCGAGCCGGAGGCCTATGATCCCGAATTGACCAAAGCCGAGGCTTCGCGGCGCATCGATGCCCTCAAGGCAAAGCTAGGGCTTGCGAGCGATCCGCCGCACACGGCGTGATCGCTCGCAACCTGAAGCCGCGACAAACGCTGTTAAGCGCAGGCTGGAACGCTCTACGAAGACTTTGCTTCGTCGAGCGCATCCTTCCATTTCGACATGCTGTCGGAAATGATTCGCGTCGACGTCAGAGCGGCGTGATTGAGCTGTGCGTAGCCGGTGATTTCACGCTGCACGCGGTCGCCCTCATTGGCGATATAGTCGCGCAGGTTCTGCAGCTCGCCGATCAGATTGTCGATTTCCTGCAAAGAGGTGCCGGCGACGCGTTGCACCAGTGAGCGGATATTGCTGGCGGCGAACTCGCCGCTGCCGGCGTCCGGCCGCTTCAGCGGCGTGAAATCGCGCCGGACGAATTCTCGGATTTCCCCCTCGAAAGTGGTCGCGGCGTCCTCGACATCGCCTTGGGCTTGGGCCGTGGTCACGGTCATAAACAATGCTCCTTCTGACGCAGCACGAGAACCCGCGTGCGATCCAACACCCGACACGCAGGCTACGCGACAACGGTTCCATTAGGCCAGTTCAATTTGTCGGGGTCACGGCAATTATGCGGCCGAAACGGCCATATCATGCCGCAATTATTGACAATTCGCCTTCCCGGCAGGGAGCGAACGAATTACCGCGGGGAACCTATGTTCCTTGGCGCGCGTTGTTTTGCGCATCTTAACCAAGCGTAGAGAGGCCGTCATGCCTGCGACCCGTTTGTTTGTGTTCGGACTGGCATTGATGTCGGGCGTCGCCGCCGCCCAAGCGCAGACCGTCATCACGCGTCAGATCAGCGAGGAGCCGGTCGAAACAACCATCACGCAGGGCCCCTATGGCACTGTCATCACGCGCCGTCCGCTCGACACATCCTATCGGCGGGCTATCGCGCCCGGCTATGTCGCGCCCGGATATGTGGCCCCCGGCTACGCTACTCCCGGTTATGCCGCCCCCGGCTACGGAACCGTTCAGGTTCGTTCCCTGAACGCCCCTGCGGTCGTGATCGAGGAAGCGGACGAGGACGACGAAGACGTCGTCGAGACGGTCCGCGTTCGGACGGTTTCGGCGCGGGTCGCTGCCCCGGTCGTGCGTGCGCGTCCCCTGGCGCGGCGTGGAAACCCCCCGATCCTGGCGCGCGCGGTCGAGCCCGACGAGCGGCCGGTTGTGCGGGTGCGCCGCGTCAGCGCTCCGCTCGCGCTGCGCCCGGCGCAGCGTGAGATCGTCTATCGCACCATC
>DASUPI010000240.1:0-6801 GCA_036281135.1 Rhodoplanes sp.
GTCGTCCCGGTAGGCCAGCAGCATCCGCGCCCGCTCGACCCGGCTCGCCGGTTCCGTCCGCGAGCGCGCGATCGAAACCAGCCCGGCCAGATCGTCTTCTCCGATCGACAACGCGATCACGCGCCGCCATGCCGTCATGACTCGACTCCGTTCCGCGAATCAAAAGTCAGCGTACAAGCCATCACTCAGCGTACAAGCCATCACAATGCAGATGAATCCCCACCATATGACCGCTTCCACGGAATCGATGAACTAGTAGCGCTCGCGTTCCGAGAAGGGGAATTGCGGATCGACGCGTTGGGGCGGATAGCGCTCGCGCACGCCGTATTCCTGATAACGGGGGTCGACGCGTCGCCCCAAATCCCCGAACAACCCGCCGAACGGGTTCACCCGTCGCCAGTAGTTCTGGTATTGCTGCTGTCCGGGATACTGATAACCCGGCGGATAGCCGCGCGGATCGTAGCCGTATCGGTTTCCGTACCCGTAGCCATATCCGTTCGGATAACCGTAATACTCGCCATCCCCCGGCTCGCGGTAGATGTAGGTCGCGACCTCCGCTTCGGAAACGAGATTGTACTGGGTCTCGGTCAGACCGCCTGTCCGGTCGAGCCGAAAGTACTCGGTGATGGCGCCCGGACTGCCGACCGCCACCCGCGTGCCGCTGCGCAAGTCGATCGGCAATGCGATGAGCTGGCGCTGGGCCTCGGGCGAAGGCGGCGACATCGGCGTCTTCTTGGCGTAGTTCGCCCAAACCGCGTCCATGACCGGCGTGAAGATCGGAAGCGCCACCTTGCCGCCCGTCTGGCCGCCGCCGAGCGTGCGCCGTTTGCCTTCGGCATTGTCGTAACCGACCCAGACGGCGATCGTCACGTCATTGGAAAAGCCGACAAACCAGGCATCGTTCTCGTCATCGCTCGTTCCCGTCTTGCCGGCCACATAGGGCGAGAGATGCGCGACCGCGCGGGCCGTGCCGCGGGCGAGCACGCCTTGCAGCATGCTCTTGAGCTGCACGAAGGCGACGCGGTCCCCGTTCGCGAGCGCCCTCAGCTCGGGCTTGCGCCGAAAGGCGATCTTTCCCCCTTGCTCGACCGATTCGATGGCATAAGGGGAGGGACGATAGCCCTCGTTTGCGACCGCGGCGTAGAAGGCCGCGAGATCGATCAGCCGCACCGGCTGCGCCCCGAGCACGAACGGGTAGTATCCGACGCAGTCGTTATAGATCTGCGCCTCGATCGCAAGCTCGCACACCCGGGCGAGGCTGCGGCCCGGATCATTGTCGATGGCATTGCTCAGCAACTGGGCGGTGACCAGGTTCTTGGAATTTTCGAGCGCAAGCCGCAGCGTGAGGATGCCGGACGAGCCGCTGTCGTAGTTCTTCGGCGTCCAATAGTCCCGCTCACGCGTCGAGCTTGACTTGTTGAGCGGCGGCAGCGTGATCGGTTCGTCACGCACGAGCGTGTTGGGCTGCAATCCCTTGTTCAGCGCGGCGAGATAGGTGAACGGCTTGAAGGCCGAGCCGGGTTGGCGCTGCGTTTGCGTCGTGCGGTTGATCTGGCTCAGCGGATAGGAGAAGCCGCCCGCCATCGCGAGGATGCGTCCGTTCTTGTTCTCCAGCACGAGAACCGCGCCCTGCACCGTCGGCCGGACCCTCAGCTCGGCGCGCGCTCCCTTGCCTTCGGTCACGCGGACCAGGACGACGTCGTGAAGCTTGAGGACGCGGCGCGCGGCCGCGTTCGCGCCGTTGAGCGGCAGTACGCGCCCGTCCGCGAGCCCGATCTTGATCGCGTCGCCGCCGCCCTTCTGCACCACCACGGCGCTTGGCCAATGCACATCGTAGAGCGGGGGCCGCGCGGCCTGCAGCGCCTGTTGCCAGGCCGAAGGCGCCTTCGGTGCATTCGGGTCGGCCTGGATGCGTTGGATCGCGGCGCCGAGATTGGCCTCCGCGCCGTGAAATTGAGCGCGCCCGGTGGACAGTTCGTAGCGGGCGAGGCCCTCCTGCAGCGCGGTCTCCGCCGCCCGCTGCAATTGCGGGTGAATGGTCGAGCGAACGGTGGCCGAGCTTGCCGTGAGCGCCACCACGCCCGGCAGCGATTTCGCCTCGCGATTGATGTGGTCGAGGAAATAGAAGCCGGAATTGCGCTGAGAGCGATCATAGGCGACGAGCCGCAGCGCCGCCCTGCGCGCCTGATCGGCCGCGTCCTGCGTGATCGCGCCATCTTCCTGCATGCGGCTCAGGACGTAGGCGAGGCGCTCCTGCGCGCGCTCGGGATGGCGGTCCGGGCTGTAGAAATTCGGCCCCTTTGTCAGCCCGGCGAGCGTCGCGCCCTCGGCTAGCGTCAGCTCCGAAGCGGGCTTTCCGTAATAGCTGCGCGCGGCAAGCTCGATTCCCCACGAGTTCCGCCCGAGATAGATGGAGTTGAGATAAAGTTCGAGAATCTCGTTCTTGCTGAGCGTCTGCTCGACCCGCGAGGCGAGGATCATCTCGCGGATCTTGCGCTCGTAAGTCAGGTCATCTCCGACCAGGAGATTCTTGACCACCTGCTGTGTGATGGTCGATCCGCCTTGCGGCCGCCCGGGACGGGCGAGATTGGCCACCATGGCGCGAATGAGCCCGCGCTCGTCGATGCCCTTGTGCTGGTGGAAGCGCTTGTCTTCGGCCGCCACGAACGCCTTTTGGACGTGCTGCGGTATGTCCTGGAGGGGAACCCAGACCCGCCGATTGTCCGCCTCGAAAACCTCGGCGAATCGCCCGCCGGTCGCATCGAGCACGGTGCTCGTGCCGGACAGCTTGAGCCCTTTGAGCCGCGCATGGTCCGGCAGGTCGGCGGTGGCCTTGTTGTAGTAGGCGATGACCTGGCCGATATCGACGGGCGCCGGCTCGACCGTCTCGTTCTTGCAGAATTGCCGGTAGACGAGGTGAAGGCTGCCGAAATTGAGTCCGCGGAACGCTTTGATTTCGGCGGTGAGCGCTTGGGGGTCGTCAAGCGCGGTGGCGATCAGCCCGTCGAGATCGATCGATTCGATATCGAACGCCTTGCGCATATGCGCGCACCCGCCGCGCAGCAGCCCGACGACCTCCGCCTGGTCGCGGGTCTCCACGAATTCGGTCTTGATCGCCTGCGGCGTGGTCGCAACCTGACTGAGGGCGAGGAACGCCGCCAAGATCTTGACGAGAATGACATCCATGGAAAACGGCCAGCGAGAGGGCGCAGCTGATTTGATTTATGCTTGTTACAACGGCTTTTTTGCGGAGGGGTTCGGCCCCGTAAGCTACCATTCTGCCGCATTCGCGCCCGGGCACACATGCCTGATACGCCGCATGCAGTCCCTGCGGCGATCACGCGGGCTCGCGGCAACGGATTAGCAAGGTTAACCGGTTCGCATCGCAACGGCTGCTTAACGTTAATTCATCCTCGCAAGATGCTTGAGGACGGCGGCGCGTCGTCACCCCTCCGCCGGAGGGTAGCGATGCGAGCGGCCTTCGAGGTCCTCGATCTGGAAGCGCGCGGATCCGCCGTCGGCGCCGCTGTTCGCAAGGTAGTGCGGCCCGACCGGGACCTTGCCGGCGCCGCCCGGAATATCAAGCACGTAAGCGGGCTGGCACAGGCCGGACAACCGCGCGCGCAGGCTCCGCATCAGCGCCTGGCCTTCGGCGAGCCCGGTGCGGAGATGGGCGGTTCCTGGCGCGAGGTCGGCGTGATGCAGGTAGTAAGGCTTGATCCTGGTCTCGACGAAGGCGCGCATCAGCGCCCCTAGCGTATCCGGATCGTCGTTCACGCCTTTGAGCAGCACCGATTGGGACAGCATCGGAATGCCGGCATCGATGAGCCGCGCACACGCGGACGTGGCCGCAGCGGTCAGCTCGCGCGGGTGATTGGCGTGCAGCACGACATAGGTGGCGCAACCCGCGGTCTTGAGCGCGCGCACAAGCTCGGGCGTGATCAGTTCGGGCGCGGCGACCGGAACGCGGGTATGGATGCGGACGATCTTGACATGATCGATGCCGGAGAGCGCACGCAGAACCCCGCTCAGCTTGCGGGCGGACAGGATGAGCGGATCGCCGCCGGTGAGGATGACTTCCCAGATCGCCGAATGTGCCCGGATATAGCCGAGCGCGGCCTTGAGTTGTTCGCGCGAGAGGCTCGGGCGGCCGTGCGGTCCGACCATGGCGCGCCGGAAGCAGAAACGGCAATAGACCGGACAGACATGGACGAGCTTCAACAGCACGCGGTCGGGACAGCGGTGCACGAGGCCCGCGACCGGGGTTGCCGCGTCGTCGCCGATCGGGTCGGCGCATTCCGCGGGATTTATCGCAAGCTCCGCCGGGTCGGGAACGAACTGGCGTGCGATCGGGTCGTTCGGGTCGGACGGATCGATGAGCGCCGCGAGCGCCGGCGTGATCGCGACCGCATAACGCTCCGCCACCGCGTCGAGTGCGGCCAACTCGCTCGCGGATGCGAGCCCCGCCTCGACCAGGGTGGCGGGCGTTCGCAGCGACTTGTCGGTCATGGCGGAGAGCGGCCTCGTTCCGAGCGTCCCGACTACGGCTGCATAGCGCCTTGGATTACAAAGAACTCCCGAACCACACCAGGAATATTGATGCGGTCAGTCCGAAGATCGCCATGCGCGATCTGGTTGCGGAGACTATAGAAATGCATGATACGGGCCCATGAGCTGCCGGGTCCCGCGCGCCTGTCGAGGACGAGGGCGACTCGGTTTTCAAACCTCAATCCGGACAGACGGTCGTCGTCCGGATTGTAGACGTCCCACGCCCTGCGATCAGCCCAGCTGCTGCTTCTTATGCGGTTCCTGATCGCGTTTCGACATGCGTCGTCGATCGCGGATTCCAGCTGTCCCCAACACAAAACGAAGTAGGCCTGATCGTTGATGACTTGCTTCACCTCGACTCTACGGACCGCCGACGAGTCGCAAGCAGTGCTGGCCGCCGTTCGCTGGCTCTCCAAGTCAGCGTCGATCTCTTTGTACAGAGCCTCAATTTCCGGCAGTCGGCGCATGTTCAAGGATCGAAAGTAACTTATCGCGGTCGAACCGATCGCGGTTTGTCCTGTCTTGTAAGAGAGTGATGCGCCAATCGGGCGGAGCGAAGTTCTCTGCCTCGTCGAAGACGATGTATTGCGCCGCTCCGTAATGGAGATCAAGTCGTCCGTTCAGGCCGATGATCCATAGGCCGCGCGGCTCGACATACCCCGCCGGGCGACCTTCATGCATCAGCGTCAAGATCGGCAATTCCCTCGATGGGACGCCGAACTTGCGCATAAGGGGCGCGTCCATTCGGACGTTGCGATCCCGTTCGCCGCGCCATTCTCCCGGCAGCCAACTTGCTATCGCCCGGTATAAATCGTCGATGCGTTGAGCCCAATCTTCGACTCGCCTCTCAATATGCTCCCGAGAGAGTTCATCACTTGTGACCTCTTCTAAGACCGTCGTCACTTACTTCTCCGGGCCGACATGATTTGATTCAGTATATCTACGCCAGCCTCTTTTTTACACCCTTGATTGCGTGAGCGTCTCACGCCTCCGGCAGCGGCGTCCAGAGCACCTGGTCGATCCGGCCGGCGCCGGTCGCGAGCATCACCAGGCGATCGAGCCCGAGCGCGCAGCCGCTTGCTTCCGGCATGGCGGCGAGCGCCGCGAGAAAGTCCTCGTCGAACGGATAGCGTTCGCCGTAGAGCCGTTCCTTTTCCGTCATCGCCGCCGCGAAGCGCCGGCGCTGTTCAGCCGCATCGGTCAGTTCGCCGAAGCCGTTGGCGAGCTCGACCCCGCAGACAAACAGCTCGAAACGTTCGCACACCCGCGGATCGCCGGGCTTCGCGCGCGCCAGAGCGGCTTCCGGCGCGGGGTATTCATACAGGATCGCCGGCCGGTCGGCGCCGAGATGGCGCTCGATCTTCTCGATCATGACGCGGCTGAACATGTCGCTCCAGCTATCGTCGGGAAAAAGGCGCACGCCCGCCGCTTCCGCCTGCCGTGCGAATGTTTCGCGGTCCGGCTCGCCCTCCGGAATGGTCGCCAGAAGATCGATCTCTGCATGGCGCTCGAACGCCTCCGCCACCGTGATCTTCTGGGGTTCCGCGAAGGGATCGGCGATGCGGCCGCGAAACGAGAGCACGCGCGTTTGCGCCGCTTCCGCCGCCGCCCGCACGATTTCGATGCAGTCGCGCATCACCGCTTCATACCGTTCGCGGGCGCGGTACCACTCGATCAGCGTGAACTCGGGATGGTGCAGCGCGCCGCGCTCGCGGTTGCGAAAGACGCGGGCATATTCGAACATCCGCTCTTCGCCGGCGGCGAGCAGCTTCTTGCAGGAGAATTCCGGCGAGGTGCGCAGATAAAGCGGCGCGCGGTCGCCGGCGGGCGAAACGCGATTGGTCGCGAAAGCATGCAGGTGCGGCTCGTTTCCCGGCGAGACTTGGAGAACCGAGGTCTCCACCTCGAGGAAGTCTTGCGCCTCGAACAGCCGGCGCAGTCGCGCGACAATGCGCCGTCGCACGTCAAGAAAACCCCGCCGGTCGGCGTAGACCTGCGGGTCCCACCAGGGCGAGGCAACGGTCATGTCGGCTCGCCCCGCGGGCCGGACGGGGCTGAAAAAACTGGCGAGCGGCGGTAGGATCGGTATGTTGCACGCGAACGACACCGCCGGCTCGTGGTCCCGTCGCTGCATGCAGGCTCACCGGCCCCCATCCACCGAGGAACCATACCCGTGAAAGTCATCGCGAGCTCCCTTCGCAAGGGCAACATCGTCGATCTCGACGGCAAGCTCTACGTCATTCTGAGCGCGGA
>DASUPI010000241.1:0-11159 GCA_036281135.1 Rhodoplanes sp.
GCAAATCTCCTTCATCATGCACTGCATCGGCGAGTTGATCGAGCCGATCGCCTTGTGCCCGGCCTTGAGATGGGCGGCGAGAATCCCGTGGCGCGCGCGCGCGACGGCGGCCATCATTCCGTCCGAGCCGATCGCGATCACGCGGTCGATATTGCCGAGCGGGATGGGCTGCGGTCCGAGCGCGCCTGTCCCATACGCGTCGAGCGCGGCGACGATATTGCCGACGAAGGTCTTGTCCTGCGGCCGATCAGGGGCAAAGCCGGGCCCTTCGTCGCAGCACCACACGATCGCGTCGGCCGCGCGCTCGATCTCGGCCACCTTGTAGCGGTCGCGCATCGTCTTGTAGCCGGCGAAATAGAGCGCGCGATTTCCCTGCGCGCGCATCGCTTCCCCGATCGAGAACAGCACGGCATTGCCGAGGCCGCCGCCGACCAGGAGCACCGTTTCTCCATGAGGGATCTCGGTCGGCATTCCGGTCGGACCCATCAGCACGACCGGCTCGCCCGGCTTGAGCAGCGCGCAAAGATCGGATGAGCCGCCCATTTCGAGCACGATGGTCGAGAGCAGCCCCCGCTCGCGATCGACCCACGCGCCGGTGAGCGCGAGCCCTTCCATCGCAAGCCGGGTCGCCGCGCGGCCGCGCGCCAGCGTCTCGTAGTTCTGCAGCCGATAGAACTGGCCGGGGTGAAAGGCGCGGGCGGCCATCGGCGCGCGCACCAGCACCTCGACGATGGTGGGCGTCAGCCGGACGACATCGTGCACCGTCGCGCGCAGCTCGCGGTCGAGGCGCTCGAAAATCTCCGCGGGTGAAATTTGCTTGCGTGGAAGCTTCGCGAGCAGCCGGCTGACCAGCGGATAACCCTGTTTGGCGCTCGCCATCGCCTTCACCACATTCCCGGCGAAGGAGGGATGGAGATCGCCGAAAAAACTCACCGCCCGCCCATCCGGCCGAACGGTCGTGAGCACATGCGCGACGCTCGGTTTCACGCTGCGCTCGGGCGACACAGGCATGCCGTTCTCGTCGCGCGCGCCAAAATACTTGCCGTCGAGCGCCATAGCGTCCGGCTCTTCGCGTGCGAGCGTCGTGTTGGGCAATGTCCCGGCTGCGACCAGGATCGTCCGCGCCGGCAGCTCGATATCCGAGGCGTCGACCTCGCCGCTCTCTGCCGCAACGCCGTGCTTCACGAGCCGCAATGCACTTGCATGACCGAATTCGTCGAGCAGCACTTCGCTCGGCGCGAGGCGCTCGGCGAAGCGGATTCCTTCCTCCATCGCCTTGGCGATTTCCTCGTGGTTCAAGGTGTAGCTCGGCGCGTCGATCATCCGCCGGCGATAGGCGATCGTCGCGCCGCCCCAACCTTGCAGTAGCTCGATGATGCGGGGCGCGCGGTTCTCGCGCGCGGCGGCGGCACGCTCGGCGCGGATCGCGCGCGCATGCGCAAGGAACGTGTCGGCGGTTCGCGTCTCCGCTCCGGACCAGATGGCGCGCACCGCCGTTTCGCCGCGTTCGGCCGCGAGCGCCTCGTAGCGTGTGAGGAATTTCTCCACCTGGATGGGATAGTAGGCGAGCGCCTCGGTCGCCGTATCGATCGCCGTCAGCCCGCCGCCGATCACGACGACGGGCAATTCGACCTGCAGATTGGCGAGGCTGTCGGACTTGGCGGCGCCGGTGAGCTGCAGCGCCATCAGGAAGTCGGAGGCTTGGCGCACGCCCGGCGCAAGCCCGTTCTTCATCGGCACCACGGTCGGCTTCCCCGCGCCGGCGCAGAGCGCGACGTGATCGAAGCCGAGCGCGAAAGCCTCCTCGATGCCGAGCGCGCCGCCGAAGCGCACCCCGCCGAACATCTTGAATGCGGCGCGGCGCTCCAGCAGCAAGCGCACCAGCTTGAGGAAGTTCTTGTTCCAGCGCACGGTGATGCCGTACTCGGCGACGCCGCCGAAGCCCGCCATCACCCGCGAGCCGAGATTCTCTCCCAGCGAGGACACATCTCGGATCGGCCAAAATGCCGTGCGCGCGCCGCCGATTTCGACGCCGGATATCTCGGGCGCCAGCGGCTCGATTTTCAGTCCGTCGACCGCGACCACGGCGTGGCCGTCATTCATCAGATGATGGGCGAGCGTGAAGCCCGCCGGTCCAAGGCCGACGACGAGCACGGTGCGGCCGCTCTCGGGCTTCGGCAGCGGGCGACGAATGTTGAGCGGGTTCCAGCGGGTGAGCAGGGAATAGATTTCGAAGCCCCAGGGAAGGGCGAGCACGTCCTTGAGCGTGCGTGTCTCGATCTGCGGAATGTCGACGGGGTCCTGCTTCTGGTAGATGCACGACTTCATGCAGTCGTTACAGATGCGGTGGCCGGTCGCCGCGCACATCGGATTGTCGATCACCGCGATCGCGAGCGCGCCGATGCTTTCGCCGCGCGCCTTGACGAGGTTCATTTCGGAGATTTTTTCTTCGAGCGGGCAGCCGGCGAGCGCGACGCCGAAGTCGTTGCGCTTGAATGCGCCGCTCTTGTCCGCCAGCCCCTTGGCGCAACTGTCCTTGCCCTGGTTATGACACCAGATGCAGTAATTGGCCTGATCGAGCCCGCCGGTGAGGTCCGTGCCGGGATCGGTGAGGGCAAATCCCTCGCGGCGGCGGCGGTGATGCTCGGACAGCTTGAGCATGGTGACGCCGTCGACGACCTCGGTCTCGACCGGCACGAGCCGCAGGGGATCGATCTTTCCCGGCGCCTTGAACAGCACGCCGCCCTTGTGGCGCTGCTGGCCCTCTTGCGTGTGCGTCGCCCACGCGGCGTAGCGGGCGGCGACGTCGAGCGCTTCCGCATGCTCGCTCTCTGTGTCAAGGCGCGCGGCGACCCACTCGGCGAAGCGGAGCTCGGTAAGTTCGCCGCCGATGAGCGCCTCGACCTCGCGGCGCAGCGCGTCGCCGTCAAAGGATTGCGCGACCTGCGGTCCATGTTTCTTCATGGCGCGCCGCTGTACGAACAGCCGCTTCACCGAGTAAAGCGCGCCGAGCGCATCGTGCCGCGCCTTCAGCGCACGCAAGTCCGCGCCGATGCCGAACAATTCGCCGATGAAGTCATCGAGATGCGGCGAAAGCTCGATGACTAACTCGGATTTGTCCTTGCCGGCGACCGTCTCCGGCAGCGCGCGCGCGGCGAGCAGGCGGTCATGCAGGGCGGCGTCGCCTTCCTTGAGAAAGGCCACGAACGCCGCATCGACCGCGACAAGCCCGTCGCGGCGATAGAGCGCGTCGAAGGTCGCGCCGAAGCCGAGCACGAGGTCATCGTGCGGCGGCGCATCCGTGCAAGATTCCGCCATATCGCCGCTTTTCGGTAGAACGTTTGATTTCATCTTGTCTGCCCCGGCGGACGGCCCTGAAATGCGAAAGGGCCCGATCGGGCCCTTTCGCCAAAGGCGGTCAACCGTCGCTCACTCATATGGTCCTCGTCGTTGCTTTCTCGATGCCGGTTCAGCTTGCGAGCATCCCCGCCTTGCCCTTCGACCAGCGCTGGAACTCGGTTTCGAGCAGCGCGACATGCTCGACTTCTTCGGCGGCGAGTTCCTTGTACAGGTCCTGCTCCGCCGATCCATCCGGCACCGTCTCGGCGCGCTTGCTGAAGAAATCCACGGCCCGCTTCTCGAAGGTGATGGCGGTGCGGAAAAGCGTTTCCGGATCGTCGATCTTGCCTTCGACGCCGGCCTGGATCGCCGCGAGATCGACGCGGAACCCGTCGGCCGGATCGGGAACATGGACGTGGTAACGCCGCGAAAGCGTGTCCATGTGCTCGTGTTCCATCGCGGAGAATTGAGTGAACAGCGCCTTGAGGACCGGGTCCGCCACGCTATCGGCGGCCCGCTGATAGAAAGCCTTGCCGCCCAGCTCGATCTGGAAGGCGGTGCGGATCGCGTTGAGCGAGGCTTCGTCGGAAATGCCCGCACGCTCCAGCATCTTCAGCTGGCCACCGCAATGGGGGCACATGCCATAGGGAAAGGCGAAGCCCTCGCTGACTTTACCGCAGCTTTGGCAGCGCCACTGCAAGGTGGCGTCCGCGCAGCAGATGTAGGATTCGTCCGTCTCGAGCGCCTGTTGACATTTCGGACACACGCCGCTCCCTATCATGGTTCGTAACCCCTTCTTATCTTGATGGTTTACTGCAATAGCTGACCCGACGCGCATCGCGCTGCCGGCCGACAATCGTCTGACCATACGAGCGCGCCGCTCCATGTCAACCTTCGCTGCGCGGCGAGCAGGGCGCTCGCCGCGCAGTCGTTTGTCAGCGCGCGGCGGATCACTCGGCGGCGGGCGCGCTCGCGCTACTTTGATTTTGGGCCGCGATCGCCTCTGCGCTCGGCCGGGCGCCGACGGGAGCGCCCGGAACGAATGCTTCGGCGTCCTCCTTCGTGACCGGCCACTTGCTCTTGCCCATTTGCAGCCAGGCGGCGATTGATTTCGCCGCGCGCCGGCCCGCGCCCATCGCGAGGATGACCGTCGCGCCGCCCGTGACGATATCGCCGCCCGCGAACACGCCGGGCAGATTGGTGGACTGCGTGTCATCGCTGGCGGCAATGTTGCCCCATTTGTTGAGGCTGAGGTCGGGCGTCGCCTGCCCGATGATGGGATTGGGCTTGGTGCCGAGCGCGTAGATGACGGTGTCGCATTCCAGTTCGATGAACTCGTCAAGCGCGACCGGCTTGCGACGCCCACGCTCGTCGGGCTCGCCCAGGGTCATCTTCTGCACCTTCATGCCGCGCACATTGCCGTCGCCGTCGATCAGGATTTCGACCGGCGTATGCAGGAAGAAGAACTCGATGCCTTCTTCCTTGGCGTGGCGCAGCTCTTCGATGCGCGCCGGCGCCTCGGCCTCCGACCGCCGATAGACGCAGCGAACCGTCGGAACGCCGAGGCGCTTGGCGACGCGCAGGCAGTCCATCGCGGTGTTGCCCGCGCCGATGACGACGACGCTCTTGCCGACGCTGATCGGCGTATCGAGGAACGGGAAGCGGTCGCCGCCCATCAGGTTGACGCGGGTCAGGAACTCGTTGGCCGAATAGACCTGGCCCGCGAATTCGCCCGGGATGCCGAGGAAGGACGGCGCGCCTGCGCCCGCCGCCACGAACAAGGCGTCGTAACCCATCCGGCCGAACAGATCCGGCAGCGTGAAGGTCTTGCCGATGACTTTGTTGGTTTCGAACCGCACGCCCATGTCCTTCAGGCGCTTGATCTCCCGGTCGATGATGTCGCGCGGCAGGCGGAAGCTCGGAATGCCGTATTGCAGCACGCCGCCCAGCACGTGCAACGCTTCGTAGACCGTGACGCTCGCTCCGAACCGCACGAGGTCGGCGGCGGCGGCGAGCCCGGCGGGCCCCGAGCCGACGATCGCGACCTTGCCGAGCGGATGTTCGATCACCGGCGGAACCGCCTTGGGCGGATGCGCGTGGTCGCCGACAAAGCGCTCAAGCCGGCCGATTCCGACGGATTCGAGTTTCCGGCTCTTGTTGCGGACGAGAATGCACTGCGCCTCGCATTGCGTTTCCTGCGGGCACACGCGCCCGCAGATCGAGGGGAAGATGCTCGATTCGTAGATCGTCTCGAGCGCGCCGTCGACGTCGCGCACCAGCAGCTTGCGGATGAAGGTCGGGATGTCGATGCCGACCGGGCAGCCGGCGATGCAGGTCGGCTTTGCGCACTGGATGCAGCGCTCGGCCTCGCGCAGCGCGTCGGCGATCGAATAGCCGAGATTGACCTCCTTGAAGTTCTGCGCGCGCTCGTGCGGATCGCGCTCCGGCATGCGCACCTGATCGGCCTCGAGCGCGGAGAATTTCTTGTAATTGCGCTTGCCGTCGACGATCAGCTGCTTTTCCACCTGGCAGACGTGATCGAAGTCCTCGTTGGCCTGCGTCTCCTGACGCTTGAAGCGCCGCTGGCGGGCATAGAGCTCCTTGAAGTCGACCAGATGGCCGTCGAAATCGGGCCCGTCGACGCAGGCGAACTTGACCTCCCCGCCCACGGTCACCCGGCAGGAGCCGCACATGCCGGTGCCGTCCACCATGATGGTGTTGAGCGACACCATGGTCTTCACGCCGTACGGCCGGGTGGTTTCGACGCAGGCATTCATCATCGGCAGCGGGCCGATGGCGATCACGAGGTCCGGCTTTTCGCGTTCCAGCACCTCCTGCAGGGCGGCGGTGACGAGGCCCGGCTTGCCGTAGCTGCCGTCGTCGGTGCAGATGATCAACTCGTCGGCGCAGCTGCGGAACTTGTCCTCCCAGAACACCAGGTCCTTGTTGCGGAAGCCCATGATCGCGGTCGTGCGGTTGCCTGCCTCCTTGAAGGCGCGCAGCTGCGGGAACACCGGCGCGACGCCGAGCCCTCCGCCGACCAGCACCACGTGACCGACCTTGTCCACGTGTTGCGGCAGTCCCAGCGGGCCGACGAAATCGGGGAAATGGTCGCCCTCCTTGAAGTCGTCGCGCATTTCGTGCGTCGTCTTGCCGAGCGTCTGGACGACCATGGTGATGGTGCCGCGCTCGCGGTCGAAATCCGCGACGGTGAGCGGGATGCGCTCGCCGCCATCATAAAGGCGCAGCATGACGAAGTGGCCCGGCTTCGCCGATTGCGCGATGTCGGGCGCATGAACCTCCCAGAGGAAGGTCGCATCGGAAAAGGCTTCGCGGCGAACGATTGGATACATTCCTCACCTCGACTTTGGGCGTGCGCGCGGGCTCGTTGGTTTGGCCGGCCGGCGGTCGCGCCCGGCTGAAACGGGAATATAGCTACCCTCGCCCGCAGATCGAAATGGCCGCGAGCGGACCCACGCTGGTTCAGGATGGTCCATAATGCCCCTTGAGCGTCTCGTCCACCGGACGAAATACTTACCTTCGGCAAATATCCGTAGTTGTACGTAGGTCGCGCCTCAGGTATGTTCCTGGTCGCGAGGAGAGCAGGCGCAGGCGAGGCGGAGCGCCGCTCCCCGGACAGGGCGTGGATTGCCCATGTTTCGACGAAGTTTGCGTGTCAAAGGCGGCAAGAGCCTCGATATTCCGAACTGTCCCGGAGCTGACCGATGACCGAGAACGCGCGCCTTTTCCGCAAGGCTTGCTTTGCGTTGGCTGGCCTGCTGCTCACGACAGCGTCTGTCCTCGCCGCAGACGTGACCGGCGAATGGTGGATCGAGGGACGGTTCGGGCGGATCCGCATCGAAAACTGCAACAACCGCATGTGGGGCCTGATTTCCTGGGAGCAGGCGTCGGGCGCCGTCGACTTCAATAATCCCGATCCGGCAAAGCGCACGCGCCCCACCCTCGGCCTGCCGATCCTGCTCGGATTGAAGCAGACGACCGCCAACCGGTGGGAAGGCGACGTCTACAGTCCGGAAAACGGCAAGACGTATTCCGTCCATATCAGCCTGATAAACCCGGATCAGCTGCGGCTGCAGGGTTGCGTGCTTGGGTTCCTGTGCGGCGGTCAAGTCTGGGCGCGCGCGCCAGTCGGGCCAAAGGCGAACGCCGCCGCGGCTGCGACCGCCCCGAAGCCGACCCAGACGGCCAACGCAGGCAACCTGCCTCCGGGGGCTAATGGTCCGCCGAAAGCCGCCCCGTTCGAAACGACAAAGGACGTCTGCAACGCCGTGTCCGCCTTCAGTCGATCCTGAGACGTCGCGTCGCCGGGTCGCTCTGGTGTGACTTGAAGCGCGGCCGCCTCGCGGGGTCGTTCACCCCGGCCGGTCCGCGCCGGCGTCTTTCGCAGCCACGCTCATTTCCGCGAAAGCGGGATCAAGTCTTCTTCAGCAAGCCGGGCTCCCCGCTTGCGCGCCGCTTGCGCGGGGACGAGCGGAATCCATCCCCGGTTCACCCTCGATTGCTAACCTTCCGCTGCGGAGACCGGCTCTTTGACGTCGGAATCCGTCTTGGCGTTGCGTGGCCGCCCCATGAGCGCGGGCTGGAACAGCACGGCGAAGCACATCGTGGTCACGAGCGAGAGCGCCAACAGCTCGCCCATGCTGGAGGTGCCCGGATGGTTCGACATCCACAGGCTGCCGAACGCGGTCGCGGTGGTGAGCGCGCTCCAGATCACCGCGCGCGTGAGGCTGGACTGCAGAAGATTGGTCTGCCCCGCGCGCCAGGCCATGATGTAGTAGATCTTGAATGCGACGCCCACCCCGAGCAGGAGGGGCAGGGCGATGATATTGGCGAAATTCAACGGCATGCCGATCAGCACGCATATTTCGAGGGTCAGCACGCCGGCAAGCAGCAGCGGCACGAGCGTGAGCAGCACATCGCCGAAGCGCTTGAGCACGATCCAGAGAAGGATCGTGATCGACAAGAGCGCATGGATGCCGGCCTGGACGAAGGCGGAGATCACCGTCTCGCCCGCCTTGAGAATCGAGATCGGCGCGCCCGTCGCATTGGGATAGACGGCGAGAACCGCTCGGGCGAATGCGCGCAGCACCTCGGTGTCGTTCGGATCTCCCTTCGGCATCACGTCGACGCGCACGCGACCGTGGGCCGTGATCCAGTCATGCACAAGCTCAGGCGGCAAGGTTTCGAACGAGACCGGCTGCGCCTGAAGGCGCTCGCGCCACTCGTCGAGCACGGCCTTGAGGGGCCGCAGGAAGGTGGCCGCCACCTTGTCGCGCGCCGCCTTGTCGGCGTCGGCGAGCCGGGTGAGGTCGGCGGCCAGCCGTTTTGCCGCATCGGCGCCCGGTCCGGTGCGGTTGCCTACGATCTCGATCGTGAAATCGGCTGCGCGCCGCAGGGCCGCGATATTCTCGGCATCGCTCGGCGCGGGGCGCGGCTTCGCATCAAGGGCGGGCCCGAGTTTCTGCTTCAGTTCGGCGATCAGCGCGAGCTTCTGGTCCTGATGGTCGGGAACGAAGCTCGCCAGCGTCACCACGCGCCCCGATTCCGGCAACTGCCGCAACCGGTCGGCGGTGGCCACCGCGTCCGCCGGCGAACGCGTCAGCACGGCGATGGAATTCGCGCCGATATTGGGGTCGCTGCTCAGGTCGAGCAGGGTTGCGACCGACTCGACGTTCTTGTTGCGCAGATTGAGCGGGTTGATGTCGAAGCTGAGGAAGTAGAGCAGCGGCGTGCCGAGCAGCGCGACGAGTGCGGTGCCGCCGACCACGGCGACGCGATTGCGCTCGAGGAAACGGTCGACGGGGGCAAGCGCACGGTAGCCGATTTCCTCCGGCTCGCCCGCCGGGCTGAGGGCGGTCAGCAGCGCCGGCAAATGGGTGATGCTGGTGATGAAAGCGATCAGCATCCCCATGCCGGCGATCACGCCGAGCTCGGAAATGCCGCTATAGTCGGTCGGCGTGAACGACAGAAATGCGGCGGCGACCGCTGCGGCGGCGAGCGTCAGCGGCGCGCCGATCCGCTTGGCGGTTTCGAGCAGGGCAATGTGCAGGTCGTCCTTCTCGTGGCGCTCGGCGCGGTAACGCACCGCGAACTGAATGCCGAAATCGACTCCGAGCCCGATGAACAGGACGGCGAAGGCGATCGAGATCGGGTTGAGCGCATCGACCATCATCAGGCCGAGCGCGGCGGTCGCGGCGAGCCCGACGAACATATTGAGGAACACGGCCAAGATGAGCTTGCCCGAGCGCAGGGCGAGCCACAGGATGACGAGCACCACGACAATCGTTGCGGCCATATCGCGAAGGGCGCCGTCGCGAACGGTCGAGAACTCCTCGTCCGCCATGGCGACCGGACCGGTCAGCCGCACGCGCGCGCGGTGCTCGCCGGCAAGATCGAGCTCGCTCGCGGCGCTTCTGATCGCGTCGGCGCCACGCCCGCCCGGCTCCAGCGCCGAAAAATCGAGCACCGGACGAACTTGGATCAGCCCTCTCAATTGTCCCGGCTCGCCGGCGCGCTCGTTCATCAAGCCCTGCCAGGAGAACGAGGCATCGCCCCCGGAGAGTACATTCTCCACCGTCTCGGCGGCGACCGTCAGCGGCCGGGCCAGATCATCGAGCGACACCATATTGCCGCGCACGCCGGACATCAGCAGCGTCACGACCTGCGTCAATCCGCGCAAGCTCGGATCGGTGACAAGCGTGCGCACAAGCGGCCCGGCCTGCGCCAGCGCCTGCGTCGTCTTCGAGAGCTCCTCGACCGGCTGGAACAACAAACCCTGACGCGTAAAAAACGCGCCGCTCGCGATCTCCTCGACCGAGCGGAACTCGGTCTGGTTCGCCTTCAACCTTTGCGCTAGCGCTCGCGTCGCGCTTGAGGCGAGTTCCGGAGTGGGTGCGTCGACCACCACCAGGATGGAATCGTAGCGTCCGGGAAACGACTTCTCGAAATCGAGCTCCCGCTGCCGCCAATCGAGCGTCGGCGAGAGCAGCTTGTTGACGTCCGTGTTGATCGCGAAATGCGTCGCGGCGTAATAGGCCGACGCGATCCCCAGCAACGCGTAAGCGGCGATGATTGCCTTCGGGTGCCGAATGCAAAAGCGTACAATGTGAACAATCGCAGAAACAAGCATGACGTCGGGTGCTTCGGTCGAGACGTTTTTTCGGGCAGGCGGAACGGCGCGGCTGCGCCGTTTGACCGCACCCGCGGCAGGAACGCTGGTCCGGAGGCCGGGCCGCGTCTGGTCCTTAGATAGGCTCTAGAGGGCGCAGTCGCGGCTGACAAGCGTCGCCCGGGCGTTTTCGGGCAAGCCGGACTTTGCCGACAGAGCGGAGCTTTTTTAGGACAACGCGAGCGCAGCCCGACGGTTCATGAATGCGGCATAAGTCGAGGTTGCGAGCTACCACCGTTTCGATTTATGTCTACGGCGTGGGGAGCCGGTCTGTCGTCCGCTTACAGCTCAGCGTCCTTGCAAGGACAGCTTTCGGGCTCGGTCCCCCTGAAGCGTCGAGGGAGTGGGTCGTTGATGTGCACGACACATTGGAGCGCCTCCAGCCATCAGGCCATCCCGAGTCGACGGCGTGACGGGAACGCTATTTGAGCGCATCGGCGTCCGGAACTAGTTGCGAGTGAGGGGTTTGCACCCAAAATTTCGCGTGGCAGGGCCGGGACGAAACGCGCGCGAAGATGAGAAAGAGGAACAATGGCTATATCTTTCTACAAGCAGCTGCGCATCGGGGCCTACGTGCTCAAGCAGAAGATCCTTGGGCGCAAGCGCTATCCGCTCGTCCTGATGCTGGAGC
>DASUPI010000242.1:0-2854 GCA_036281135.1 Rhodoplanes sp.
CGGCACCGCGCTCCGCCGCACCGCCAGGAGGTCGTCGAACGAGAAATGCAGCCCGACCCCGAACAGGAGCAGCGCCACCCCGATCTCGGCGAGTTCATTGGTGATCTTCTGGTCGATCACGTAGCCCAGCGTGAACGGTCCGAGAACGATGCCGGCCAGGAGATAGCCAAACACGGGCGACAGCCGCACCGCGCGCGCCGCGAGTCCCCCGACAAAAGCCACCAGCAGGCTCACGACCAGGGTGGGGAGGAGTCCGACGGCGTGCGGTTCCATTCTTGTTTCGGACGTTCGTCTCTACGCGCCCGGACGAGGCGCAGCTGCTTTGCTTGCGCGCATGCCGCCACGCCGACGTTAATCCTTACGATCCGCGTGTCGCCGCGGACCCCCTCCTAATCATGCGCCGCCATCGTGCATCGCACAATGCAATACAAGCGTCACAATCGGCCAGACTGCGCGCGTTTCATTGACCTATTTCGGGGAAGGCGGTCTTTTCGGCGCGCCGGGCGGAACGCCGCGGCGCGCCCGCCAAACAAACCCGTTCAGGGGGACGTCCTGCTCTCCACGTGCCTGACGAATGGGGAGGCTGGGTTGGTCACATGGATGGGGCGTGCGAAAGCTTGACTCGCGCTTCGTGCAAGCGCTCGGCGCCGGACGGCATCTATCAGCGGCTTTCCGCAGCTTCACCGCTGCGGCCTCATTGAAGCGTCGTCGTCGACACGCTCGCGCGCGCGATGGCCGGCGCTTTCCGCAGCTTCACCGCTGCGGTCTCATTGAAGCGGGCCGAAGAGAGCGTCCGTTCGAGTCCGACCACCCGCACCAGTCATTCGTGGCAGGGCGGCGCGAGCCCCGGAGCGGCGCCCCACATGCTGCGGGCAACCTCGTCTAAACACCCGCCAGGACCGCGCCTCCGGCGGCGCAGAGCAAGACCACGAGCCAAGGCGGCGTCCCCCAGATGTAAAGCAGCAGGAACGCGCCCGTCGCGAGCGCAAAGTCCCCCGCATTGAGAATGCCTGCGGTCCACACCGGATTGTACAGCGCGGCGAGCAGCAGGCCGACGACGGCGGCGTTCACGCCGCGCAACGCCGCCTGCGCCGCCGGCCGCCGGCGAAGCTCGCCCCAGAAAGGCAGCGCGCCGAACAGGAGCAGGAAGGACGGGAAGAAGATCGCAACCAGGCACAGGACCGCTCCCGCCCAGCCGTTC
Source organism: Rhodoplanes sp. (assembly GCA_036281135.1). GTDB lineage: Bacteria > Pseudomonadota > Alphaproteobacteria > Rhizobiales > Xanthobacteraceae > Rhodoplanes. The sequence goes on from DASUPI010000242.1 coordinate 1,202, forward strand.
GGCGCGGGCCCCATGACCGCGCCGAGATAGGCCGCGAAGGTGAACAAGGGCCCGGGCACGGCCTGCGCCGCGCCATAGCCGGCGAGGAAGGTATCGTTGCTCACCCAGCCGGGCGGGACCACCGAGGCCTGCAACAGCGGCAGGACGACGTGGCCGCCGCCGAACACGAGCGAGCCGGCCCGGTAGAACGCATCGAACAGTTTGATGGATTGCGCCTGTGTCGCCGCGGCGAGAACGGGTAAGCCGACCAGGAGCACGAGGAACATCACGAGGAAGGCCGCGCCCGCTGCGTATCCCACATTCAACGGCAGCGAGACCTGGTTGACCGGCGCGGCCGCGCGAAGCCGCCAGATTCCGACGAGCCCGCCGAACGCGATCGCGGCGACCTGCGCCAAGGCGGTCGGGATCAGCAGCACGATCGCGGCGGCGACGATCGCAAGGGTGGCGCGATCCCGGTCCGGCGCAAGCGTGCGGATCATCCCGAGCACGGCCTGCGCCACTACCGCCACCGCCGCCACTTTGAGTCCATGAATCCAGCCGACGCCGGACAGGTCCCCCAGCGCGCTCACGCCATAGGCGAACAGCACGAGCGCGAGCGCGGACGGCAAGGTGAAGCCGACCCATGCCGCCAGCGCCCCGATATAGCCCGCGCGAAACAACCCGATCGAAATGCCGACCTGGCTGGAGGCGGGTCCCGGCAGAAACTGGCAGAGCGCGACAAGGTCGGCGTAGGCGTGATCGTCGAGCCATTGCCGGCGCGCCACAAACTCCTCGCGGAAATAGCCGAGATGCGCGATCGGCCCGCCGAACGAGGTGAGCCCGAGCCGCGTGAAGGCGGCGAGCACCTCGAGCCAGTGGCCCCGATGAGACGCCCCGGCCGATTGCGACACGTCACGCGCGGTCATACGGCCCACCACACTTCATCAGCGCCCTCGATCAGCGCACCGAATAGCTCGCCCCGCTGCGCTTGGCAAAGGCCGGCGCCCAGCCCCGCGTGAGAAGGCGGGTCCGTGATGATGAGCAGAAAAAGAAAGCGTCCGGCGGGGCCAGGCGAACTCGGCTGTCTCGCACGCCCGGCCCGGCCCGCCGCGCGCGGCGCGGCTAGCGCAAGTCTTGCTGAAGTTTGAATCGGTGACGGAATTCCGCTCGTCCCCGCGCAAGCGGGGACCCAGTAGTTGCTGAAGAAAACTGGATTCCCGCTTGCGCGGGAATGAGCGGAATACGGATCAACCCGAGCGAAACAGGCTCAAAGCTCCGCGCTGAGCACCAGATCGATCAGGAACGGCTTGTCGTCGGCGAGCGCGCGGTCGAGCGCAGGCGCGATGTCGGCGGGGTGCTCGACGCGGATCGCGTCCACGCCCTGCCCTCGCGCGAGCCGGTCGAAGCGCAGCTCCGGCTGCGCGAGATCGAAACTGTCGGGAAAGGCCTGGTCGTCCGGTTCGCGCCGGTCCCGCCAATACTGACGCAGATTGTATTTGAGAATGCGGTAGCTCCTGTTGTTGCACACGACGAACTTCGCCCCGATCCGATAGCGCGCGGCCGTCGCGAGGGCCTGGATCGTGCTGATCGCGCTGCCGTCGCCGGCGAAGCCGAGCACCGTGCGGCCGGGATGCGCGAGCTTCAGCCCGACCGCGCCCGGCAGACCTCGCGCGC
>DASUPI010000243.1:0-2978 GCA_036281135.1 Rhodoplanes sp.
GGGAAGCGGCTGATCTCGTCGAGCAGCCCTTCCTCGCTGCTGCCCGGATTGCCGAACATCGTCGTGATGCCGTCGGCTTCGAGCTGCTCCAGCAGTTTGCGATGACCCGTTGCTGTGGGCATGTCGCCTGCTCCTCGTCGAGCATGATCGGGAGCCTGCCCCGCGCCGAAACGCGGTCGACAGACTTAGCGCTCTACCAGCCCCAGCGGCGGAGCGGCGGGTTGCTGTCGAGCACCTCGATCATCTTCTGACCGGTCAACACGCTGTCCGGCGTCGACCGGCCGGTGATGAACGGGTAATCGACGATGACGCTGGTCGGATGCCCGAAATTGCCGTGGTAGCCGCCGTCCGGCCCGGTCGCGTCGCGCAGGATGAACTCGAGCGGATAGGGCGGCGGCCCCATGTTGAAGTCGAGAAATGTGTTGCGGGCGCTGACGAACGCAGTGCCGTCGTGGTAATCGTATTCGAGGCAGTGGCCGGTAACGTGCTTACCCCAGATGATGCTCCGGCGCTCGTTCATGTCGCGCGCGAACGCCAGGCACGGAACCCCGTAGCATTCCGCGCCGACCGGCTTTCCCGCCCGCACGAAGGCGAGGATCAGGTCGTGCACACGCTGGTTGTTGACCAGGTCGACGATCGGCCCTGAGCCACCGACGATTAGCATCGTGTCGTACTTCTCGATACCCCGCTCGGCGTCCGCAAGCGCCCAGTTATAGTGCTCGAGGAGCCGCACGAATTGCGACGATGCGAAGTAGGGCCGCTCCGGAAACCATGCGGCCAGATTGATCGGATTGTAGAGCCGCTTGCCTTGTTGCGTCGATGGATCGTCGATCTCGCGCGCGCGCGCCGCCATTTCCGGCGAGGTCACCGAGCGCTGCAGCGGCGGATCGAAGAAATCCGGGTCCATGCTGACCGGTATGCAGTTCGGCCTGCGGCCGGTAGGCGTACAGAAATCCACCTGATAACCGACCTGGTCGAACTCACCGAGCGGACCGACCAGCTCCTCGCCCCAGTATCCCCATTCTGATAGCACGATCAGCACGCGGCGCTTGCCGGGCTGCGACGGCGCCGACAGCGCGGGCGCTGGCGCCGGTTGCGCCGGCTCCGCCGCCAGCGCCAGGATGCGGTCGCGGATCGCGTCAACCAGCCGCTCCGTCCCGACCGGTACGAGCTTCTCGTTCTGCTCGTGCAACGCAGACATGTTGGTGACGAGATCGTCATCGACAACCACGTGCTCGTACCACGGGGTCCCGGCCGGGGCCGGCACATAGAAGGCGCCGGCGTTGAGCACGTCGGCCAGCACCACCGGATTGCAGGTGACGCGCCGTCCGGCGAGATAATCCGGCGACGGCGTCAGAAGCCACAGCGCGTGGCACGGCGCGCCCTTGACGATCCGCCGGTTCTGCATCGCGGCGCGGAAAAAGTAGACCGCGGAAGCCCGCCGCGTCGCATCTGCCGCGTTGGCGCTGGTCGCCGCCGCTTCGTTCCAGCGAAGCCGCACGCTCGTGTAGTTGGCGGCCATGATCACCGCCGCGTAGTCGTCAAGCTTCACCTGCGTGAAATCGATCGACACATCGAGGGTTTCCGGCTTCGTGTCGGCGACTTCGACCTCGCTGACGAATGTCTGCTTTGGCTGCCCCCACAGCAGCGACATCAGGTGGACCTCGGCGCCGTAGGAAGCAAAACGCTCCTGGTAGCACTTGATCTCGGCCGGGATGTATTGCGCTTCGACGAGGACGGCGATCTTTTTGCCGGCGAGCGACTTGTCGGGCATCGTAGCCTCCTGACCGCGCGTTGCGTTACGCTTGGACGGGCGTCGCGTGGAACTCGACGACGAGCTCGACCGTCCCGCTGACCGGATCGGGCGACATGGCGTCCGTCGGAATCTGATAGTCGACCAGATTCGCCGGATCGAGACTGTCGGACACGTCCACGCCGTTGGCTCGCACCGACGCGATCCGCACGCGGCCGGGCGGCATGAAGTCCGGCAGCACGTTGATCGACTTCTGTTCTTTGATGCTGCCGATCTTGAAGTACAGGCAGAAGCCGTTGTCACTGCCGCCGCCGGCGGAGACGTAGGCGCGGGTATAAAGGTGCGCGAGATAGGCCAACTCGAAGGCATGATAGCCGATGGCGTGGCTGCTCCTCATGCCATACTGGCCCGATAGGATCGGCAGGCCGTTCTCAGTGGTGCGGAAGAAATAGCCCTGATGCTCAAGGTCGAGGAAGAACAGATTCCAGAACGCGGAGGACTCACGAGCAAGTTGCAGGTAGTGCGTGTTCGCGGTCGCGCCGTAGAGGATCAGGTAGGCAAGGATGCCCTGCTCCTGCTGCCAGAAATCCTTGGTGGCGCCCCAAGCGAACTGGGTTGGCATGCCGCCGCTGGGTTGTCGTTCGACCGCGTCGAAAATGCCGCCGCGGATATTGTCCAAGCCCACCTCGCCCATGCGATCGGCCAGTTTCTTGGCGACTTCCAAACAGCGGTCCGAGCGTTGATCGTAACCCGCGGCGTCTTGCGGCTTGCCCTGGTCGCGCAGCCGCTTGGCGCGCGTCTGGAAATAAAAGGCGCAACGCGTCAGATTCCAGGCGATCTTCAGGTTGTGGCCGACCACGGCCCGATTCTGCTGCCAGCGATAGCTGAGGTCGGGCGTCCAGTCGGCGTGGAACCGCTCAAGCACGAAGTCGGACGTCGGGTCCGGGAACTTCTCGCAGATCAGCGAGGACACCTCATCGAGGATGCCGTGGCAGACCTTCAGTAATGGCGCGAATGCCTGGCGCACTGCGCCGAGCGGCAGCGGCTCCAGCGACAGGATCAGGTTGACCAGGTAGGCCGGGACGTGGTCGCCCACCGAGTTCCAGTTCTTCCGCGACCGGTTCTCGGCCGCCGGACTGCCGTCCCGCATGCCGTCGGGCCGCATTGTCGCCGCATCCAGATGCGAGTAGTATCCGCCCTTGCCGGCGAAGTGCTTCTCCGTTGC